>DATJYH010000311.1:0-5052 GCA_035499675.1 Puia sp. | reverse complement strand
TTTGGCACCAGGGCAGCCACGGAGTCGATCACTACTACGTCCAACGCACCCGACAGGATCAGCCGGTCGGCAATTTCCAGCGCCTGTTCACCATAATCCGGTTGGGAAATCAGCAGGTTGTCTACATCAACACCCAGTTTTTTTGCATACGCACTGTCAAACGCATGTTCCGCATCGATGATGGCGCACATACCGCCCTTCTTTTGTGCCTCGGCAATAACATGGGTGGCAATAGTAGTCTTACCCGATGATTCCGGGCCATATATCTCTACCACGCGTCCGCGGGGAAGACCGCCAATACCGAGGGCCATATCCAGGCCAATGGACCCGGTGGAGATAACCTCCATGGGCTCCTGGCTTCTCTCGTTCATCAGCATCACACTACCCTTTCCAAAATCCTTATCGATCTTATCCATCGTTAGTTTTAAAGCCTTGAGTTTTTCCGCGTTTGACATAATGGTGATTTTTGTTTTTCAAAATTATTGATTCAGTAAAGGTAGGGTAATTATTTTATCAACACTAATAAAATTAGCAAAAGGAAGCTAATTTTTTTGGGCCATAAAAAACCCCGCCGGATGGCGGGGCGGTCACGAGAAAATTTCAACTGAAAGAACTGTTGCAAGGGAGCCATGCCGGCACCTTTGCTATGTAAAGAGAAAAATAATCTGTGACAATTTCAATACCATTTTGTGGTAGATTATCAACGGGCCCGGACTATTTCTCATGCAGGGCGGGCAGGGCCATCGTTTCGAGCGGGCTTTTCCGGGCTATCATCTTTTCCACATCCTCCGCCTTACGGGGCGCAGCAGCCGACAATAAGGTACAGCGGTCGCTGCCAATCAGCACGTCGTCCTCGATCCGCACGCCAATATTCCACCACTTCTTATCGCAGGGACTGCCGGCGGGAATATAAATGCCTGGCTCAACCGTAATAACCATATTAGGCCTGAGCGGGCCGCCATTGTTTTTATCGTGCACATCCAGTCCCATGTGGTGCGAACAGCCATGGGGGTAATACAGGTATACCTCCTCCCTGTTTTTCAGGATGCCCAGGCGCAACAGGCCATCGGCCAATACTTCATTGGCTTTCTTGTTCAGGTCCTGAAATGGCGTGCCTTCCCTGCAAAGCTTAAATATCTCCTCCTGGGCATTATAGACCAGATCGTAAATGGCTTTTTGCACGGGGCTGAATTTTCCAGCCGATGGAACGGTCCGGGTAACATCGGCGGAATAGCCATGGTATTCAGCAGCCACATCCATCAGCACCAGCTGGTTTTGTACATCCATCGTATTATTTTCCTCGTAATGAAGGATGCATCCGTTTGCACCGGCGCCTACGATGGGCGGATAGCCCTCCTCCTCGGCCCCATATTTTTTATGCACATAGGTCAGGATCCCTTCCAGCTCACGTTCCGATATAGCCGGCCTGATTGCCTTCATGGCTTCCGCGTGCGCGATGCTGGAAATTTCGACCGACTTTTCCAGGAGCACCAGCTCCTCCGGCATTTTAATTTCACGGAGTCCGGAGGTCAGTTCGTCAAAGAGGTCCTCGGGCGATTTTGGCAGTGCCCTGATCTTGCTTTTGACAGATTCAAGCGCCGCGGAATCGGGATGTTGCATCAGCTGCCGCACGATTTCGTTGTTCCGGTAAACCTCGCTGCGTTCTACCTTTACAGGTATCTGCAGGTATGCCAACGCACGGTCGAGATTCGAGACCCGTCCATACTGTTCGATAAGCCGCAGGTCCGACGACAAATCACTTGTATAACCGGCAGGTATATTTGCTTTTTTCCGAAACACCCTGACCATGTCGAAAAGACTTCCTGCCTCATAGGAATGCGAAATATCATCGGGCAACGCATCAAAAATAAGCTGGCTGAAATGACTCAGATCGGGGCAAAGGCTGTCAAAATCGGCACCGGCATAAACCTGTGAGAATCCCAGCCGGTTCTTTACTCCTTCCACCCCGAGTCTTCTGCCCGTCCATTGTTCGTTTTGAGGGTCGCGCTTGCGCACAAAAAACAGTTCGTTGCAGCTGGTGGCTCCCATTTGTTGCGGTTCTTTGAAGATCAGCAACACAGCGTCAGGTTCTTTGTAGCCTGAGAAATAATAAAGGTCCGGATTGGCGTGATATACATAATTGACATCTTTTGAAAACACGCGTTCCGGGTAGGCAAATATGATGGCAACGGAATGATCGGGCATGAGTTTCCTGAGTGCATCCCGTCGCCCCGCGTGGAAATCTTTCCCCAGGTAGTCAACCGGCTCCTGCAGGTCCTGCGACCATGCCGCAGCAAAGGAAAAAATCAGCGATAAAAAAGGGATTGTAATTTTTTTCATGGTGGATATATTAAAGACAAATAATCCGGAAACAAGCTTATCTGTTTGGGTCAGGTCAGTAAAGAAGTCCCTGTAGTTTTTTATGCACACAGCATCATCTTTGATGTTCCGCCCACTGATTCATTTTTTTCTCCAATATTTCCAGTGGCATGGCCCCATCCTTCAATATTTCATCGTGAAAGGCTGCCAGTTCGAAACGATCGCCGAGTTGTTGTTCATATTTGTTACGCAGCTCTCTTATTTTGAGTGCCCCGATTTTATAGCCCAGCGCCTGGCCGGGGATGGCCATATATCTTTCAATTTCGGCTGTGGCTCCCTGTTCGCTGATCGGTTCATTGGCCAACATGTATTGAATGGCTTGTTCCCGCGTCATCCCCTTTGTATGAATGGCAACATCCACGACGAGTCGTATCGCCCGATGGATTTCATCACCCAGCGCACCCATGTATTGATAAGGATCGGTATACAGGCCCAATTCCTTTCCGAGCGATTCACAATACAGGGCCCATCCTTCCATATAGGCATTGTTGCCGCCAAACCGCCGGAACTTCGGCAGGAGGCTGTCCTCCATTTGCAGGGAAATCTGGTAGTGGTGCCCCGGTATGGCCTCGTGAAGGAAAAGTGACTCCATACCGGAGGTGGTATTGAATTTCGTGGCATCCAGGATGGGAATATAAAAAATACCCGGCCTGCTTCCGTCGGCCGCACCCTGGTTGTATTCCGCACTGGCACTGGCCGCACGAAATGCCTCTGTTTGCCGGATCTCAAACCTGGTTTTGGGTACATGGCCAAACATTTTCTTCAGGTTGGGTTCCATTTTCCGATGGATGGCCTCAAAGGCGTCCAACACCTCCTGCGGGGTTTTATAGGGCATAAACCGTTTATCGGTTTTCATGAATTCAAAAAAAGCCGCCAGGTCACCTGAAAAGCCAACAGAATTTTTTACGCTGTCCATGATGCCGCGGATCCTGGCTACTTCCTGCAAACCGGTCTGATAAATCTCTTCGGCTGATTTGCTGGTGGTGGTCTGGTCCCTGACCAGGAATTTGTAATAGGCATCTCCGTCAGGAATGGCATTAATGCCCGAACTATTCCGGGCTGCGGGAAGGTATTCCGTTTCAAGGAAAACTGCCAGCTTTTTGTAAGATGGCACCAGTTGCTCCCGGATCAGTTGCACATACTGTTGCCGGATTTGCAAACGGGTCGTGCTGTCTGCCAGGGAGTCGTTCATCTTCAATACCGGGCCGTAGAAAATACTTTTTTCCGGATTGTCCGTTACCATCGCCTGCATTTGGGGGATCATTTTAACCACCAGCGCACGGGGTAATACATTGTGGGATGCCATGCCTCTTTTAAAATAACGAATCGCACTGTCGGCCCATGCACTGAATGCCGACGCACGCTGCACCCAATCATTATAGTCCTTTACTGTTTTGAACGGCTGACTTCCATTCCCGCTTCCCAACTCACCCATGGTCAAGGTGAGCCCGGTAAATTGATTAAAGGGCATCTCATTGTCGTGAAACGTCAGCCGCTCCAGGTTCATCTGCATTTCTCTTTTGAAGATGTCGTAGCTGATGCGGTCTTTTTCGTTTAACCTGTCCGGATTAAATCTTTGAATGCCTTCCAGTTCGCTGCCGAAAAAAACACGCAATGTATCGCGATAGCTGTCGGTAAAATCGGCAGGCAGACGATCGTTGTATCGATCGTCCCCATTCTGTGTTGCCTCGAGCGGGAACAATCGCATCCGTTCGTTAAAATAATTTTCGAGAAATCGAGCCATTCTTCGGTTGTCGGGGATGGGTTGATTTTTTGGCATCAGTTTGCAGGATGCAACCAGTGCCAGCACAACCGCTAATGAAAACAATTTCATGAGGAAAATTTAAATATTAAAGCTATGAAATAATCCGGGCTGATCAGGCCGCCGACAGGCGGAAATTCCGCTCCAGGAGGCGTTTTGCGCATGGTCGGCGAGGGGTTTTAACGGTATATTTTTTTTGGATAAAAGTATTTTATGTTTTGTTTTTTTCATAGTTTAGCGGCCGGTTACAGGATGCCCCGGCCACTGATGCCATAATGTCCCTATCAAAATCATTCCGAAGAATTTCGTATTCAAATAAATTTTAAGAAGATAAAAACGGAATTTATTAATTACTGCTTACCTTTATCGCCCTGATTGGTATGGCAATTGCTATTCAATCTTTAATACAAACCAATTCATATAAGACTTTAAACATTTAACTAACTTAAAACAATTCTTATGAAGCTTAGGCACACTTTACTCTTAGGGCTTTGTTCGGCTATCCTTCTCACTTCCTGCGTCAGTACAAAAAAATTCAAAGCCGCCCAGGCCGCTGCCCAGGCAAGATTTGACTCACTGAGCGCTGAGTATGCGAAACTGCAGAACAGCCTGAAAGACTGTAATAACCAGACTGCTGATCTTACCCGTCAAAAGACCGACCTGCAAAGCAAAATTGATGATCTGAATAAGCAGGTTGCTTTCCTGAGGGAAAACAATACACAGGCCCTGAAACAACTGCAGGATCTTTCTGTTGTTTCCGCTGCACAGGCCGAAAGCATCAAAAAATCTCTTGAAAACATCGGCGCCAAGGATGCTTATATTCAGGATCTCCAGGCTGCCATGGCCCATAAGGACTCTCTGAATATGGCGCTGGTGACCAACCTGAAAGGCGCTATCGGCAATATGGCCGA
>DATJYH010000310.1:0-5353 GCA_035499675.1 Puia sp. | reverse complement strand
CTGTCCATGCTGGCGGACCGGCAGCTCAACTACCTGCTCAACGACAAGCTGAACCAGATACTGCCGCCGTTTGTGAACCTCGGCGTATTGGGTTTCAACTTCGGCATGCAGGGGATGCAGTTCACGGCGACCTCCACGGTGGCGGAAAACCAGACCCTGTCATTCCCCATGTATGTGCATAGCATCCCCAATAACAACGACAATCAGGACATCGTCAGTATGGGTTGCAATGCTGCCCTGATCACAAAGAAGATCATCGATAATTCATTTGAAGTGCTGGCCATCCAGATGATGACGGTTTTACAGGCCATCGATTTCCTGCAATGTGTACCGCGCCTGTCGTCCAAGACCCAGGAGCTGTACACGGACCTAAGGAAGATCTTCCCCAGGTTTGTGGAAGATAAACCCAAGTACGAGGACCTGCGCAGGCTGAAAACACATTTTGAAAAATCAGACCCGGTTATTTCTTTTAACCCCGCAGTCAATCCGGCTACTGTCCAGTCAACCTGAATACGCCCGGAAGTCCACAAACACTCCAATCAATTGCCATGAAAAAGTGTGCACTCGTAACAGGCGGATCAAGAGGTATTGGCCGGGCTATCTGCCTGAAGATGGCTGCCATGGGATATTTTGTGCTGGTCAATTATCGTTCCAATGAAACAGAGGCAGACCAAACCCTGTCGCTCCTCCGGGCAGCCGGAGGTGACGGGCTGCTGATGAAATTTGACGTGGGCGCAAAGCAGGAGGTACAGGAGGTTTTGGGTGGATGGATGGAAAAGAACCAGGATCAATTTATTGAAGTGCTGGTCAATAATGCCGGGATCAGGGATGATGGATTGATGATGTGGATGAAGGACGAGCAATGGGACAATGTGATCCGGACAAACCTGGATGGTTTTTTTTATGTGACCAGGCTGGTGCTGACTGCCATGTTGATGAAGAGATATGGCAGGATCATCAACGTGGTTTCTCTGTCCGGGCAAAAGGGCCTGGCAGGACAAACCAACTATTCTGCCTCTAAAGGGGGTATCATTGCCGCCACCAAGGCGCTGGCACAGGAGGTAGGCAAGCGGGGCGTCACCGTCAACGCGGTCGCGCCGGGCTTTATAAAAACGGATATGACAGAGAATATTCCCGAACAGGAAATGAAATCGCTGATCCCGGTGAACCGTTTTGGGCTGCCGGAGGAAGTGGCGCATGCCGTAGGCTTTCTTGCCTCCCCGGAGGCTGCCTATATTACCGCAGAAGTATTGTCTGTCAACGGCGGAATGTATTCCTGAAAACGGGCAAAAATATTTTCCGGTTTAAAGACCTTCCGGGCCAGGTTGTTTGAGCAGCAAAAAAGGATTCAATTGACGACATCTCCTGACCATCATCATCGCTTAAAAAAATAATTTACTTTAATTTAGTTCGAGAAAGCAAACCATGAACAGGGTCGTCATTACAGGTATGGGCATTTATTCCTGCATCGGGAAAAACAGGGATGAGGTAAGGGATTCGCTGTACCATGGCAGGTCGGGGATTGTTCTGGATCCTGCACGCAAGGAATTTGGTTACAGGTCAGGCCTGACAGGGTTTGTGGAGAGACCCAATCTGAAGGGCCTGCTCGACAGGCGGGCAAGGATCATGCTTCCCGAACAGGGCGAATATGCCTATATGGCAACCATGGAAGCCCTGAAACAGGCGGGCATGGACGCTGACTATATTTCCCGGCAGGAGGTCGGAATCTTATACGGTAATGACAGTTCCGCCAAACCTGTTATCGAAGCCATTGATATCATACGGCAAAAAAAAGACACCATGCTGGTGGGCTCGGGCTCGGTATTCCAGACCATGAATTCCACGGTGACCATGAACCTGGCCACCATCTTTAAACTAAAGGGTGTCAACTTTACCATCAGCGCCGCCTGCGCGAGCGGCTCGCATGCTGTGGGACTGGGTTACCATTTTATACGAACCGGTTTGCAGGATTGTGTCATAACCGGCGGAGCCCAGGAGATCAACTATCTTTCCATGGGCAATTTCGACGCGCTCTCGGCTTTTTCCGTTCACGAATCAGATCCTCAAAAAGCATCACGACCGTTTGACCGCGACCGGGATGGTCTGATCCCCAGTGGAGGAGCTGCTACGCTGGTACTGGAAAGCCTGGATTCAGCGCGGGAAAGAGGCGCGGTTATATTGGGAGAGGTGATCGGGTACGGATTTTCTTCCAATGGCGAACATATTTCCAATCCAACCGTGGATGGACCCGTAAGGTCCCTGCGGCGCGCATTGCAGGGAGCTGGCTTGCAGCCGGGGGAAGTGGATTATATCAATGCCCACGCCACTTCTACACCTGCCGGCGATGCCAGCGAGGCCCGGGCTATTTGCGAAGTGTTTGGCGAACAAACCATTCCCGTAAGTTCCACAAAATCGATGACCGGGCATGAGTGCTGGATGGCGGGTGCCAGTGAAATAGTATATTCGATGCTGATGATGGAGCACGACTTCATTGCGCCCAATATCAACTTCGAAAATCCCGACGAAGATTCGGCAAAATTGAATATTGTAAAAACTTCTATAACCAGAAATATAAATGTATTTTTGTCGAATTCGTTTGGGTTTGGCGGAACCAATTCATCGCTCATCGTAAGAAAGTGGAACAAACAGACACTATGAAAGAAAAAGATGAAATCATCGGGAAAATAAATGAGTTCCTGGTGGAAGAATTTGAGGTAGATGCGGCAAAGATCAGTCCACCGGCCAACTTAAGGGCGGTGCTGGAACTGGACAGCCTGGACTACATCGACTTGGTGGTGGTTATTGAAAACAATTTCTCGTTCAAGGTAAAACCGGAGGATTTTGCAAACATCTCTACCTTTCAGGATTTCTACGATTATATCATTTCCAGGGTAAATGCTAAAGCCCTTGCCTAATGCCTTCCTGGCAACGTAAAACCAGGGGAACCCGCCTGGGGTATCGCATCTTTGTATGGGTGCTAAAAACAATGGGGGTATTACCGGCTTATTTCCTGCTCAGGTTCGTGACCTTTTATTATCTTCTTTTTCCCGGCAAAGCGGGAGGTCCGCTTTTTGATTATTTTCATCGTCGTCTTGGCTATGGACGACTGGTTTCCTTTGGCAAGATGTATAAAAATTTTTACCTGTTCGGTCAAACCCTTATTGATAAGGTGGTGCTGATGACCGGGATCCCTAACCGTTTCAGTTTTGATTTTGACGGCGAGGACCAGCTTCGCGCCATGGTTGACCTGCAAAGGGGTGGACTTTTACTGAGCGCCCACATCGGGAACTGGGAAATTGCGGGACAATTGCTGAAACGCCTCGGCACAAAGATCCGCATCGTGATGTACGATGGGGAACAACAGCAGATAAAAGAATATCTTGCATCGGTAACCGGCGAAAGGACCGCGCAACTGATCCTTATCAAGAATGACCTTTCGCATATTTATGCCATCCATGAAGCACTCAGGAACCACGAACTGGTTTGTATCCATGCGGACCGGTTCACGGAAAATACCAAAACACTGGACACCGTTTTCCTCGGTGCACCGGCAAGGTTTCCGGCAGGTCCCTTTGTACTCGCCGCCCGGTGCGGAGTTCCTGTATCCTTTGTTTTTGCCATGAAAGAAAGCCGTTTGCATTATCATTTTTTTGCCTCTGCCATCAAAGAATACAAGGGGCTGGACAAAGAAACCGGCATACAGTATATATTGACCGATTTTGCGAAGGAAATGGAAGAAAAAGTAAAAAAATATCCCGAGCAGTGGTACAACTATTATGATTTCTGGCAATCAGGATCAACACCATGACACCCGCTCCTTCCATACTTGACCTGATCCCGCAACGACCTCCGTTTGTGATGTTGGATGATTTCAGCTATACAGATGAAAAAAATTGTTATGGTTTGCTGAAGGTCAGAGAAGGGAATATATTTGTAGAGAACGGCTTGCTGACTGAACCGGGTCTCGTGGAAAATATTGCGCAGACCGCTGCGGCCCGAATAGGACATATCTGCAGGATGGAAGGTAAACCCGTTCCTATTGGTTATATCGGAGCCATCCAAAACCTCTCAGTCTTTACCCTGCCGAAAATAAATGAAGAGATAAAAACAGAAGTTTCAGTAAAAAATCAGATTTTTAATGTAACGGTTATCGAAGGAAAAATCCGGTCCCATGATGCTGAATTGGCCCGATGTGAAATGAAAATCTTTATTTCTAATCAACAATAACCTTTGTTATGAAACAGGCAATCATGAACAGATCCCTTTCCTTTCTTTTTACCAGCTTGCTGCTATGTCAGACATCCGTAAATGCACAGTCACTGAAGGACTTTTTCTCCTCGGGAACGGGCCCCTCCCTGTACCTGGGCATCGACTACACCAAGTGCAAGGTGATCGACGACAACTCCGCTACGTCTACTGATATCCGTGATAAATACTACCCGGGTATCAATGATCTCATTCTCACAGAATCGAAGAAATACGATCCAAAGGCGGCTTTTCACCAGTCCAATATGGATCATGATCTGGGATTCGTGATGAAAAAAAATGAAAAAATCAACACGGACGACATCAAATCCACCAGCTCCGCGGATTATCACCGTCTCAAGGCAGACGATATTAATGCGGTGGTAGCAGGCTATGACTTCGGCGACAAAAAGGGAATCGGCGTATTGTTTGTCATGGAGGCCATGAGCAAATCAGACAAGGGTGCTGCCATGTGGGTGACGCTGATAGACATGCAGGGAAAAAAAGTGTTGATGACTGAACGCCTGGAAGGCAAGACCAGCATGGGATTCGGATTCCGCAATTACTGGGCCATCCCTGTACACAGCGTGTTGGAAGAAATTGAAAAGAAGAAATTCAAAGAGTGGAAAGCAAAATACGGCGGCTGATGGAGAGCCGTTTTTTTGACCTGTATTCCAATGCAAAACGAACTTACTGATCAAACGGAAATCCTGGTCCGGTTTAATGAGGCAGACCCACTGGGAATCGTATGGCATGGCCATTATATCCGGTATTTTGAGGATGGAAGAGAGGCTTTCGGTTCGAAATATGGAATAGCCTACCTTGATTTTTACAGGCATGGGATCATTGTCCCCGTAGTCAGTATTCAATGTGATTACAAACGATCCCTTCGTTATGGCGAACGGGTGATGGTGGAAACCCGGTTCATTTCCTGCGCTGCAGCAAAGCTGAAATTCAGTTACCGGCTTTTTAATCCAGGCACGGGGCAATTGGTAGCGAGCGGGTCCTCGGTGCAGGTTTTCCTGGACAAGGAAACCTCCACACTTCAATTAACCAACCCGTCTTTTTTTGAGGCCTGGAAGCATCGGCATGGGCTGCTGTAATTTTT
>DATJYH010000309.1:0-5064 GCA_035499675.1 Puia sp. | reverse complement strand
AATCAAGGATGTGGTCATTAATCACTTCACGGACGAAAACACCCTAAAGGTCATCAAACCCGAGGTATTCCTGCATCCCATGTGGAAATGGAGATTATACAGCGATTTTGACGAAAAGGGGAATAACACAGGTGGCTTTATCAAATATGTAAGAATGTTCGGTGTCCTTGGCCTGATTGTGCTGTTGATCGCCTGCATCAATTTTATGAACCTGAGCACGGCCCGTTCCGAAAAACGGGCCAAGGAAGTTGGTGTACGCAAAGCCGTGGGTTCGGCAAGACCCCAGCTGATCGGGCAGTTTCTCAGCGAGTCCACACTGATCGCGGTATTCGCCTTCGTTTTTGCACTGGGATTGGTGCTGCTCTCCCTGCCCTACTTTAACCGGCTTACAGAAAAGTCCATGAGCCTGCAGATCGCCAACCCGGTATTCTGGCTGATCATGATCGCATTTACGCTTTTCACCGGGCTGCTGGCCGGCAGCTATCCCGCTTTCTATCTCTCCTCCTTTAACCCGGTGCGGGTGCTGAAAGGAAATTTGAAGGCAGGCAAGAGCAGTTCCGTTGCACGGAAAATACTCGTGGTGCTGCAGTTTGCCAGCTCCGTGTTGCTGATGATCGGCACCATCGTGGTGAACCGGCAAATACAATTCGGGAAAAACCAACCCATCGGGTTTAACAATAAAGGATTGATCACGGTATACTGGTCCGATGACATCGCAAAACACCTGGATGCCATGCGCACCGAACTCTTAAGCACGGGTGCAGTTATTTCCGTTTGCCAGAGCAATTCGCCCCCCTCCGAAATCTACAGCAATAACAACGGATGGGAATGGAAGGGCAGCCAGCCGGTGGAAAAAACCGCCATATTTTCCACCATTGCTACCACCTACGACTATACGAAAACCCTGGGCATCAAACTGCTGGACGGAAGGGACTTTTCCCGGGATTATGCTGATTCCAACGGGGTGATCCTGAACCAGGCAGCGGCCAGGCGTATGCGCCTGGAGCACCCCGTGGGAGAAACGCTCAAGTGGAACGACAAGCCGATGACCGTGATCGGGCTCATCCCGGACATTCAAATGGAATCACCTTATCGTCCTATTTCTCCGCTCACTATTATTTTTAATAAAGAATGGGTGGGCAATCTGAACCTGCGCCTCAACCCGGGTATGTCGGCCTCCAGGGCCATTGAGCTCATCAAACCCATTTTTGACAAGTACAACCCGGCCTATCCCTTTGAATACAAATTTGCCGACGAAGAATATGCCCGGAAATTTAATTACGAGGAACTGGTGGGTAACCTGGCGGCCATCTTTGCGGCACTGGCTATTTTTATTTCCTGCCTGGGTTTATTTGGACTGGCTTCCTTCACCGCGGAACAAAGGGTCAAGGAAATTGGTGTGAGAAAGGTACTGGGAGCAAGCGTCTTCAACCTGTGGCGGCTGCTCTCGAGGGATTTTGTGATCCTGGTATTGATCTCCTGCGCCATCGCCGTTCCCATTGGATGGTATGGCATGAACGACTGGCTGCAGGGCTACAAACTAAAAACCACCATCGGCATCGGGATATTTGTGGTAGTAGTGCTCCTGGCGCTCGCCATCACGCTCGTCACGGTGAGTTTCCAGGCAGTGAAGGCTGCACTGGCGAACCCTGTTGAGTCCCTCCGAACGGAGTGAGGGGGACGAAATCCCGCTTATTGCGGGGTTAAGTCGTTGAGAACGGAGTGAGGGCAGTTGACGGTACACAGATGACAGTTGACAGACTCAGGCTCAGTCTTCATCAACAAAATGCAGTTTACCTGTTACAGAGGCATGCAGTACACGAGTCTGTCGACTGTCACCTGTCAACTCAGTAACTCCGCTGTCAACTATACAGCATCCAAATTAAAAGGCAATTCCCGGATCCTTTTCCCCGTAAGTTGGAAAATGGCATTGGTAAGTGCAGGTGCAACCGGGGGAAGTCCTGGTTCGCCGCCACCCTGTGGGGGGTAGTCGTTTTTCATCAGGATCACTTCTATTTCCGGGCATTCGTTTATCTGCAGCAATTTAAAATTGTGGAAATTTTGTTCTACAATACTCCCCTTATCGATGCTGATCCCGCTTTTGTAGGCAGCCGTCAGCCCCATCACCACGCAACCTTCTGTCTGTGCCTTCAGGTTATCAGGATGGATCACGATGCCGCTGTCCAGGGCAACGGTGATCCTTACCGGTTTTATTTTACCATCCCGTCTTGCAATCTCCGCCACCGCTGCCACATAGGTACCTGAGCGTTCCACAATGGCCAAGCCCCTTCCGGTGTTGGCGTCCCGGCGTTTGTACCAGCCCGAGGCTTCGGCCACCGTCTTCAATAAAGCTGTGTAACGGGGGTGATCCTTCAGCATCGACAAACGGAATTCAAGCGGATCTTTTTTAGCCGCCGCGGCCATCTCATCGATGAATGATTCGTGTGCAAAACAATTGGTGGAGTGATATACCGATCGCCAGTAAGAAATAGGGATATGCAATTTGCGCAGTACGCCTTTCACTGCCAGGTTCGGAATGGAATATTCTGTTGTGATCCCGCCGGAAATACCATCCGTAGCACGGTCGTCATGGCCTGTTTGGTTGCGGATGTCCTGGCAAATCACTTTGTGTTCAAACGCAACGGGGTTTCCGGATGCATCCAACGCTCCCCGCAACAGGTTGAGCGAACAGGCGCGGAAGGGTCCCTGCGATATATCATCCTCCCGGGTCCAGACCACCTGGATGGGCAGACCGGTTTTCATGGAAAGGTCTGCTGCTTCCTCCACAACATCCGTCAGGCTCCTGCGCCCAAACGCCCCACCCATATAACAATAATGAATGGTTACTTTGTCCTCCGGAACATTGCACTGGCGCGCCAGTTGTGACCGGAATCCATTCGGGTTCTGTGTGGACCCCCAGTATTCACAGCTGTCTTTTTTGGCGTATACAATGGCATTCATCGGCTCCATGGGTGCATGGGCCTGGTAGGGCGTAAAATAGGATGCTTCTAATTTAACATGTGCATTACCGTAAGCTGCGTTCACGTCGCCCCTGTTTTCAAAGACCGCCCCTTCCTGCTGCGCGGCTTTTTTATAATCCGCCCGGATGGTTTCCGTGTTCCATGAGTCCAGGCCAACGTTGTCCCACACAACATTCAGGGCCCTTCTGCCCTGCAATGCCGCCCAATAATTATTTGCCACCACCGCCACGGCTTCCACCGTACGGCCCCAGATACTCCGCTGAGTTTTCAATACGTATTTCACGCCGGGTACTGCCCGGGCTGCCGTTTCATTAAAACTGATGACCTTTCCCAGGAAAACCGGGGAGCGTTCAACGGACGCGTAGTGCATGTTCGGTATCACAGCATCTATCCCAAAAACGGCCTGTCCGTTGGTCTTTGCTGGAATATCCTGCCGCTGGGGCGATGTCCCGATGATCCTGAAATCCTTTGGGTCCTTCAGCCTGGGATTTTGAGGGGGCGATAATTTGCTGGCATCGTCTGCCAGTTCGCCATAGCCCAGTTTTCTGCCGGACGGACGGTGGATGACCGCCGCATTCAGCGCGTAACAATCTTCCCTGTTCACTTTCCAGCGGTTAGCCGCCGCCGTGATCAATGTTTCCCGGGCGGAGGCGCCGATCTTTCGCATGAGCTCAAACTGGCCGGCCATACTGCGACTGCCGACCACCATCTGGTCGCCGTACAGGGCACGGTTGGCGGGTGAGGGCAGCACCGTGATCTGGCCGATCTCCACTTCGAGTTCCTCCGCAATGATCATCGGGATCGATTCAAACGTGCCCTGGCCCATTTCCGGGCGATGGTTGTAAAGGCTGATCTTCCCTGTTGAATCAATAAAAACATAGGGATTCATCCGGGAGCCCAGGCTGTCATCGCCTGAAACATTTACGATATGCGTTTCGCCATTGCTATCCCGGAAAAAGCCGATCATAAACAGCCCGGCGCCGGCCGTTGCGCCCAGCTTGATAAATGTTCTTCGGTGAATGCTGTGAACTGTCTTCATGGCAAGTGATGTTGATGAAGAATAATTTGGTAACCGCCATGTTGTGTTGGTACTATGAAGGTAGGGAATTTAGTGGATGTGCCGGAATGTGGTAGCTGACAGTTAACTGTTGACAGACTGTATTGGCCACAGACCTGTTTGAAAGCTAATTTACTTTTTACCAGGAAAGATCCATCCCGTGTCTGTCAACAGTCAACTGTCATCACCCTACTCTGTTCTCAACGAATCCACCGGGTTGGCCCTTGCGGCTTTGAGGGCATGAAAGCCAACGGTGATGAGCGCAAGAACGATGCCCATCAATCCGGCCAGTGCAAACATCCACCAGCTCAGCTGTACGCGGTAAACAAAATTCTGTAACCAGCTCTTCATCGCCCACCAGGCGATGGGTACCGCAATCAGCATGGAGATGACCACCAGGCGCAGGTATTCCTTGGAAAGCAGTTGAACGATGGTTGCCACGGAAGCGCCCAGCACTTTCCGGATTCCGATTTCCTTGGTGCGCTGGTACGCCGTCAGCACCGCGAGGCCAAAGAGACCGAGACAACTGATAAAGATGGCCATACCCGTTGCCAGGTTGATCAGTCTTGCCATATGCAGCTCATCTGTGTACATGTCTTCGATGATCTCATCGTAAAATCGAAATTTCAATGATTCAGGAGGATAAAAGGCATACCATTTTTTCTCGATCTTTTTCAGGGTAGCCTGCCACTCGGCAGGATCGTTGCCCGCCAGTTTGATGTTGAAATTGCCCAGGTTTTCCTTGTTGCATTCCAGGTCCAGGGGATCGATGCTCGAATAAAAATTCTGTGCATGAAAATCTTTGATCACACCTACAATGGGAAATTTTTGCTCCTGCGGACCAATGAATTTGCCAATGGCATCCTGGGGTGATTTAAAATCAAAGGCGTGCAGGGCTGCTTCGTTAATCACATATTCATTGGCGGTATCCGAAGGATGGAGATTTCTCCCTGCCAGCAATTGCAGGTCGTATAGATTAAGATAGGCAGTATCCACCCATTTCCGGAAAACCTGTCTGCGGATGGG
>DATJYH010000308.1:0-9087 GCA_035499675.1 Puia sp. | reverse complement strand
CATGCCTGTTTACCTTGGTGGTGCGGAGTTAAATGTAGCCACGGCCCTGGCCGGCTGGGAGCTTCCGGTTTGTTATGGCACCGCGCTACCCGACAACTATCTCTCACGGGAAATCTGTGCAGCACTGCAAAGACGAAAAATTGACGTGTCACCGATCAGGTTCTCCGGGAAAAGGATCGGGCTTTATTATCTCCCGCAGGGAACCGATCTAAAAAATGCAGCGGTCATCTATGATCGCGAACATTCTTCCTTTTCCACATTACAGCGGGGAATGATACCCTGGGAAGAGCTTTTGAAGGGCGTGGGCTGGTTTCATTTCAGCGCCATCAGCCCCGGACTCAATCCACAGGTAGCGGATGTTTGTCTCGAAGCACTGGAAATCGCAGCCGCGAAGGGCATCAGCATTTCCGTAGACCTGAATTATCGCGCACGGCTTTGGCAATATGGTAAACCTGCACCGGAAGTCATGCACCCATTGTTGAAGTACTGCGATGTGGTGATGGGCAATATCTGGTCGGCAAATGCCTTGCTCGGAATTCCTGTGGATGAGGACATTCATGCCCGTGGATCAAGAAACGACTATCTTGAACATGCCGTTCGCACAGCGAATGCCATCATGGAGCTTTTTCCAAAATGCAGCACGATTGCCAATACTTTCCGATTTGACCAGGAAGGAGGCGGCATATTGTATTACGCATCGCTGGTCAGGGAAAAGCAAGCATATAACTCCGTCGATTTTGTATCGCACAACATAAAAGATAAGGTGGGTACGGGCGATTGTTTTATGGCGGGATTGATATACGGGTTGTATCAAAAACTTCCGATGCAGGAGCTCGTTAATTTTGCCGCTGCAGCGGCTTTTGGAAAATTTCATGAAGAAGGCGATGCCACGCGGCAGGATTTGCAAACCATTCAAGCCAGAATGACCACTCATGGATAATGCAAGAAAACAAATCATCGATCTCCTGGAAACACAGGCTGTATTGCCATTGTATTTCCATGAAGATGCCGGCACCAGCGTAGAAACAGCCAGGGCGCTTTATCATGCGGGCATCCGGAACCTGGAATACACCAACCGGGGTGAACAGGCCTTAAAAAATTTTGAGAAGATCCGCAAAGTATGCGACCAGGAATTGCCCGGCATGTTCCTTGGGGCCGGCACCATCAAAGATGGCGCTGCGGCCAGCGCATTTATCAATGCAGGGGCAGATTTTTTGGTCAGCCCCGGACTGGCCGAAGATGTTTATGATGCGGCATACTCCAACAAGATCCTTTGGATACCGGGCTGTATGACGGTTACAGAAATACTGAAAGCCGAGCAATTTGGCACCCAGCTGGTCAAACTATTTCCGGGTTCCCTGCTGGGTCCTTCGTTTATTGAGGCAGTCAGGGAAATTTTTCCGGGGTTGTTGTTTATGCCCACGGGTGGGGTAACACCCGAAAAAGAAAACCTGCAGGCATGGTTCAGGTCTGGCGCATTTGCCGTGGGAATGGGAAGCAGGTTGTTGTCGAAGGCAAGTATGGATAAAAAAGAATTTGAGAAGATTGCTGCGGCCACGAAGGAGCTGTTAAACCTGGTTCAAAACATTCGAAAAAAATAGAAACTCCCAAAAACGAAAAACCCCTGAAAGTCAACACAAGATTGAAATCCAGGGGTTTTGTCTGCTGTAGAGGGAGGATTCGAACCTCCACGGGGCAGTTAGCCATAGTACAATGTTGTGGTGGTCAACCCCAGTCGCAACCGATTTTGTCGGCTCCGGCATTATGCTACGTTTATCCTGTTTTCCCCACCCCCGAGACAAGAGGGCATGTCTGCCAAAAGTTCCATCACTCCACAGTATAGTCTCAATGAACTTGACAACACAATATTAAATAAATTAGAGTATTCCTTGCGTAATATTTAAAAAAAAATTTGGAATTTTCGAAATTGTTTAAATATTTGCATATATTCGTAGAAATACTTCAAAAATTGACTGATTATGCACGGAAAATTAAACCTGGACAAACTCGACCTGCAGATCATCCATGAAATGATGGAAAATGCAGAAATCTCCTATGCAGACCTCGGCAAAAAACTTTTTGTCTCGGGCGGAACCATTCATGTCCGTATCAAAAAACTCCAGGAGTTCGGGATCGTCAAAGGTACAAAATTGAATGTAGATATTAAACATCTTGGTTATGATGTGATCGCTTTTATCGGTATCTACCTTGAAAAAAGTTCATTGTATGATTCCGTGGCCAAAGAACTCCGAAAAATACCGGAAATCGTGCGACTCAATTACACCACCGGAAATTACAGCATGTTTGCCGAAATCGTTTGCAAGGACATCAATCAACTTCGTTTCGCGCTGCATGATGAATTGCAAAAGATCAAAGGGATCGAACGCACGGAAACTTTTATTTCCCTCGAAGAAAGTTTCAGCCGCAACGTACAGGTTTTTAAAGAATAAAAAAGAACGCAACCCGATTCCCGGAGACATATTCTTCGCATGACTATCCTCTTACATCCAGCGCATCCCTGAGCCCGTTTCCCAACAGGTTAAATGCAAGCACCAGCACCATGATGGCCAGCCCCGGAGCCAGCGCCAACATGGGATTGTGTGTGATGATAAAGTTGTAATTCTCCTTGATCATCAGACCCCAGCTTGGCTGTGGTGGTTGTACACCGATCCCCAGAAAACTCAGCCCCGCTTCTATCACGATGGCGGAAGCAAAATTGGAAGCGGCAATGACCAGCACCGGTCCCATGATATTGGGCAGCACATGGCGGAAAATAATCCGGGAAGAGGCGTAGCCGAGTACCCGGGCTGCCTCCACATACTCCTGTTCGCGTGCGCTCAGTACCTGCCCCCGCACAATGCGGGCTACATTCACCCACATGGTAAGGCCGATGGCCACAAAAACCTGCCAGAACCCTTTTCCCAACACCAGGGTAACGGCAAATACCAACAGCAGCGTGGGAATACTCCAGATCACGTTGATAAACCACATGATCACATCATCCAGCCAGCCGCCGAAATATCCCGCCAGCGCACCCAGCAACACACCGATGCTCAACGAGATGATCACCGTAACCAGGCCAACACTTAAACTTACCCGGACACCAATCAGCAGGCGGCTCAGCAGGTCCCTGCCATATTTATCGGTCCCCAGCCAGAACGTTTTTGTTTCAATTCGATACGGCTGCTCCCCCAACGGTGAGGACCCGGCGGTTGCAGGCAGGGGAAAGGCTCTCTTTTCCTGCACACCATCGTCGATAAATACATTCACCAGCAGGCTGTCGGCCTTTTGCTCAAAGCTGTTGATGGGTATATAATCATACTGGTCAACCCTGCCAAACAACATGCTGGAAAACCAGGAACCTGCTTCTGTATCGCTGTCTTTTTTTACCAGCAGAAACTGCTGGCGGAAACCCGGTTTTCTGCCACCTATCTCAACCACCATGCGGTTGGCATCCGGCGAGTGATCGGGAGCGATCCAATAAGCGCAGACAGCGACCACGATGGAACATGCGATGACAATCAAACCAAATAAAGCAGCTTTGTTGCCATACAGGCGTTTCCAGGTATTCCTTGTGTAACGGGTGTTGTTGGTCATGAAAAATGGTTTGCTCCCTGAATCCTGATCATGATTGAGATCCTGATGGCCGGTCCTTCCACCGGTACCCGGCAAATTTACCCAGGAAGCCGGCTGTTACGATGTAGAGGATATGCAATGGCTGTAAAAAAAGAAAATATTTCATCAGCCGTCCCTGTTCAAAAAAATCCGCTACACATTTTACAAAGGAAAATTCAAACAGGGTTTTTAACAAGACCAATAATACGAAATACAAAAACCACATACTGTTCCAGAAGCTCCCCAACAATATCAACAACAGAAGGCAATTCAGTACATATACGAAGAGCAGGGTCCAGAAAATATTTTTGTCCTGGTATTTATCCGCCTTGCTGGACCAGCGGATCCGCTGCTGCATAAACTGTTTCCAATCGGCAGCGGGTTCGGTGTTTACGATGGCTGCGCGGGTCTTCGCAAAAAAAGTTTTTCCGGGAAATTTTTTACTGATCTTGTACATGAGCAGCATGTCGTCGCCCGAGGCGATCGCATCAATCCCCCTGAACCCGTCAACCTCCCTGAAGGCTGTTTTCTGATAGGCAAGGTTGGCGCCATTGCACATCGCGAATATTTTTTTGTAGACCGCCGCCCCGGTGATGCCCTGCAACGTAATAAAATCCAGCGATTGAAAAACCGACAGGAGCCCTCCACGCTCAACGATCCTCACCGGCGCCGCAATAAAGGCCGCATGGTTTTGCACATAACAGCTTTCCAGCGCTGCAATCCAGCTGGCCGGTGCCCGGCAATCTGCATCCGTTGTTACGATCAGTTCCCCCCGCGACTGACCGACGGCGAGTTCGATGGCTTTTTTCTTGGGTGCCTGCAATGTGGAACAGGCAATATGATCTTCCAGGTTCAGCAACCTTACCCTGGGGTTGTTAAAATGTTGTACCCGCTCCGCGGTTGCATCGGTAGAATGATCGTTTACAACGATGATCTCCAGAAGATCACCAGGATAGGATTGCCGCAGGACCGATTCGATGCAGGCCTCAATGTTTTTTTCCTCGTTGCGCGCCGGAACAACCACCGTTATATTGGTCGACGGATTTCTTTCTTTCCATAAAGCGTCGTCCCAATAGGGTATCCGCACCCACGCACTCCTGTAGTAACCAATCAGGATACCATAGCCAAGAAGCAAAACAAGGGTTATGTACAAAATGATCGTCATTTGGTTTTTGCGGAAATCCGTTGTTGTGTCAATCGCTCAGCATATTGCTGATCATTTCCCCGTTTTTTTCCTGTAATAACTGGTGACCACAGGGCAGAATTTTTAAGGTGCATAAAGCCTCGATTCCCCGGCTGAATTTTTCCCCCCGCTCAAAACGAATAATGCGATCGTAGCGGCCATACAGCATGCGTACCTGTATCTCATGCCGGCGGATCAGGGTCCTTATTTTTCCAAGGTCAGGCTTGAACCGGCACATGCTTGTCCAGCGCAGGTATAGTTCCTCCCGCATCCATTCGTCCTCGATATAGTAGTTCACGAATTTGTAGACGCTGGGATTTGCCAGCTTCAGGGTTTTTGCCACGCGGATGGTAGCAAAGAACCAGCCCGGATGATGCATCGTATATTTAAAAAAACTTTTCCCGATCCTGGTTTGTGTAGCCAGCCAGTACCAGGTATTTACCCGGAGACCGTCGGGCGCCAGCAATAAAAGGCGGTTTGTTTTGTCGGCCAGCAATTGCAGCATGTGTAACACCATCCTTCCACCCATGCTGAATCCCATCAGGCTGATATTTTCAATGGCAATCCCCTGTTCCCTGCCTATTGCATGGATAATTTCAAGGAGATTGTCGGGTGTAAAATAAGGGCCGTCTTTCCTCACGGTCTGGCCATGATAGGGAAAATCGATCGCCAGCATGCTGTATGCTGGGGGCAGATCTTTTTCAAGAAACGCAAATGAATCCGCGGATTCACCATATCCATGCATACATAAAAGCAGCCTCTTACCATTTCCTGCCAGCAGGTAATGAATCCAGGAGGAGCGATATGCCAAAAACTGGGAACGCATGCTGTATCCGGTAAAACTAGTGAATAGACAGATACTATGTTCCGTTACCACGCTGAACCCGGCCTGCGAAGGAAATCCTTCGGGGATAAGACCCGTCCTGGTTCTGCCTGCCAACCCCTTCTTTTTCAGCACCGGCAAGCCATCTTCCAAAATATTTGCCGTAAAACTTGCATTTTACTGATGAAACCGCTAGATTTGAATAGTTGTTTAACTAACTATATGACAAACAACCAATTCAAGAAGGGGGAATTATACAGCTTTATCACGGGCAAAGCATCTACTGCCATTGCCCGCCGGCTGCAAAAAAAATTCAACGCAGCAGGATTGAATTTAACCATTGAGCAATGGAGCGTGTTATATCATTTGTGGAAGGAGGATGGGAAAAGTCAGCAGGAATTATGCAATGCCACCTTTCGCGACAAACCCAGCATTACACGGCTGGTTGACAATCTTGAAAAATTACAGTTGGTAAAACGGGTTGCTTCCGAGAATGACCGGAGGATCAATATGATTTACGTTACCCGCCTGGCGCAAAAATTACAGGAACAGACCATGGAGATGGCAGAGGAAACATTGAACGAAGCGCTGGAAGGCGTCCCGGCCGACAAGATAGATGTATGTAAGTCTGTGTTACAAATTGTGTACGACAACCTGAAATAATTTCATCATCCTAAATATTTTTTTATGAGTACAGCTACCGACAAAAAAACCCTGCTTGCAGGCGGCGAATGGCTGATCAAAGAAAGTTCTCCGTTTGAAACCTTTATCCCGGAGGACTATAACGAAGAGCAACAGATGGTCAAAGACATGTGCGCTTCCTTTCTGGATACAGAAGTGCTCCCGGTAATCGACCGGATTGATAAACTGGAGCCCGGGCTCATGCCTTCCCTGGTTCAAAAAGCCGGAGAGCAGGGACTGCTTGGCACTTCCATCCCGGAAGACCTCGGCGGATTGGGAAAGGATTTTATCACTTCCACGCTGGTCAATGAGGCCCTGGGTGGCGGCTTTTCTTTTTCGGTAGCCATCGCTGCTCATACGGGTATTGGCACCCTGCCAATTTTGTATTTCGGAACAGAGGCGCAGAAAAAAAAGTACATCCCAAAACTCGCCAGCGGGGAATGGAAGGGTTCCTATGGTCTCACCGAACCTAACAGCGGGAGTGATGCCCTGGGAGCCAGGACTTCGGCCAAACTGAGCGCAGACGGCAAATATTATTTATTGAATGGCCAGAAATGCTGGATCACCAATGGAGGATTTGCGGATATCTACACCGTGTTTGCCAAAATAGACGGCGACAAATTCACGGCGTTTATTATCGAAAGAGGTTTTGAAGGTTTTACACAGGGGCCCGAAGAACATAAAATGGGGATTAAGGGTTCCTCCACCGTGCAGCTGTATTTCCAGGATTGCAAGGTACCTGCGGAAAATGTACTTGGCGAAATCGGCAAGGGACATATCATCGCCTTTAATATTTTAAACATCGGCCGGCTTAAGCTTTGTGCAGCCGCGCTTGGCGGAGCAAAAAGAGCCACTACCACCAGCATTCAATATGCCAACACGCGTGAACAGTTTAAGACCGCCATTGCAAATTTTGGAGCTATTAAAAACAAAATAGCAGAAATGGCCATAAAAATGTGGGTGGCCGAAAGCGCGCTGTACCGTACTGCCAAATGGGTTGATGACAAGGAGATTGAGTTGCATGAAGCGGGCAAACCCTTTAACCAGGCCTTCCTGGGCGCTGCCGAAGAATACGCCATTGAATGTGCCATGCTGAAAGTGTTTGGCAGCGAAGTGCTGGATTTTGTGGTAGATGAAGGCGTGCAGATACACGGGGGAAACGGTTTCAGCGATGAATACATTATTTCCAAGGCATACCGCGACAGCCGCATCAACCGCATATATGAAGGGACCAATGAAATCAACCGTCTGCTGACCGTGGACATGGTACTGAAAAGGGCGATGAAAGGAAGACTGGACCTCATGGGACCAGCCATGGCTGTTTCCAGGGAGCTGATGAGCATCCCGGATTTTGGGGCATCGGACGACGTTCCCTTTGCCGCAGAGAAAAAAGTGATTGCCAATTTTAAAAAAGCAATCCTGCTGACCGCCGGTGCGGCCGTTCAAAAGCTGATGGCAAAACTCGAAAACGAACAGGAGATACTGATGAACATCGCGGACATGGCCATTGAAACCTTCCATGCCGAGAGCGCGCTGCTGCGCGCCATGAAACTGGTTGATCAGCGCGGCACGGCCGCCTGCCAGTTTGAACTGGACATCATGCACTGCTACCTGTATGATGCGGCAGACAAGATCAATAAGTCCGGGAAGGATGCCTTGAATGCATTTGCAGAAGGCGATGAGCAACGGATGATGCTGATGGGACTGAAACGTTTCACAAAAACAGATCCCTTCAACAGCAAGGAAGCAAGAAGAAGGATTGCCGGCAAACTGAGCAGCGACAACAAATACCCGCTGTAATCCAAAATTTTGGCAGTCAAAGCCGCCGCTGCAAGGGATCACCCTGTGTTGTCCCGAGCGGCAGCGGCTTTTGTACATCCCAGGATGCAGCCGGTGTATCGGTAAACTCGTATATTTTTTGTAACTTCCCCTACACATTATTATTTCCCCTCTCCAAACCAACAGCACTGGTCCGGCCTTTGTCTTTGTACTTAAATTTCATACATATGCGATTGCTCAACATCCTGCTGCATTACGACGGAACAACTGCCTGGGAAAATATCCTGATCCTTTTAGCGGCGCTGGTGGCCGGTTTCCTGTTACACCAGTACCTCGTAAAAACTAAAGCCAACCAGCAATTCCATCAATCCCTCAAAGAATGGGAGAACAAACACAGGCAACTGGAAAACGAATTCAAGGCCTACAAATCAACGATTAACTCTTCCGAAAAAACCAGTCAGAAATCCGTGACAGAACTCAGCGGACGAGTCAAGGCACTGGAAGGGGATATTCGTGCCCTATCGGATGAAAAGAACAAATACCAGCATCAATTACAGGCAAAAGAAGACGAACTGAAGAAATACAGCTCCCAGGTGGTCGACCTGGAGGACAGGCTCAAGACCCTGCGGGAGGAAAAATTGAAAACTGAGGCAGAATGGAATCAGAAACTAAAAGCAACCCGGGAAGAGCTGGACAAAGCAGCTGCCTGGGAATCTAAAGTAAAATCGGCGGAAGAAGAAGCACAGAGATCCAGGGCTGCCATTGGGCACGCAGAAAGAAAGAAACTGGAAGCGGAGCTGCGGCTAAAAGCTACCGCGGATTACGCCGGAAAGGTAGTGCCGCTGGAACAGGAACTGTCCGCCTTCAAAGAAAAATACAGCGCACTGGAAGCAGAGGCGTCGGACAGGTCTTCGTTGTTGGATGAACTGCGCGATAAATTGAACCTGGCAACAACAAAAATGGAAAAGGACCAGGGGGAGATCCTCCAGCTAAAAGACGATTTGCT
>DATJYH010000307.1:0-7827 GCA_035499675.1 Puia sp. | reverse complement strand
TCGCTTCACTCCGTGGTTGCAGAAGCGCTCAGTTTTGAAGCAAAAAAACTCATGAAATAGAACAGCGGCGCCGCCGGGCGGTCCTGTTTGCAAAGCCCTCTTATAAAAAAAATGAGTGAGCAAAAGCGCTTTTTAGATTCCGGTATCGAGATCAAACCGCTGTATACTTCAGCGGATGAACCACACCGGCAGGACGAACTGCCTGGCCAGTTCCCGTTTACACGCGGCATCCAGCCGGATATGTATCGCGGTAAACTCTGGACCATGCGGCAATACGCGGGATTCAGTACCGCCGAGGAAAGCAACAAACGCTATCACTATCTTTTATCACAGGGTGTCATGGGATTGAGCGTAGCCTTTGACCTGCCCACGCAGATCGGGTACGACAGCGACCACCCGCTGGCAGAGGGAGAAGTAGGCAAGGTAGGTGTGGCCATCGATTCTATCGATGATATGCAAGCGCTTTTTAACGGGATTGAACTGGAGAAGATCACCACCTCCATGACCATCAACGCAACGGGTTTTATCCTCCTGGCATTTTATGTAGCCATTGCCCGGAGGCAGGGCGCTGACCTGAAAAATATTTCAGGCACCATCCAAAACGATATTCTGAAAGAATATGCAGCACGCGGAACTTACATTTATCCGCCCAAACCTTCCATGCGGATCGTGACCGATATTTTTTCCTGGTGCAGCCGGGAACTGCCGAAATGGAACACCATCTCTATTTCCGGTTATCATATCCGGGAGGCGGGCAGCACAGCCGTGCAGGAAATTGCCTTTACACTAAGTAACGGTAAGGCCTATGTGAAAGCGGCCCTGGAGAAGGGACTGGACATTGACGTATTTGGCAAGCGACTTTCTTTTTTCTTCAACGCACACAACAACCTCTTTGAGGAATCGGCCAAGTTCAGGGCCGCCCGGAGAATGTGGGCGCGGATCATGCGCGACTTCGGCGCCCGGGATGCAAGGGCCATGATGCTGCGCTTTCATACGCAAACCGGGGGAAGCACCCTCACCGCGCAACAACCCCTGAATAACATTGCCCGGGTAACCCTGCAGGCACTCTCGGCCGTATTGGGCGGTACGCAATCGCTGCATACCAATGGCTACGACGAAGCCATGAACCTTCCCACGGAAGAAGCGGCCCGGATTGCCCTGCGTACGCAGCAGATCATTGCCTACGAAAGCGGGGTGGCGGATACGGTCGATCCCCTGGCAGGCAGTTATTTCATAGAAAAACTGACCGACGAAATGGAAGCAGAAGCCTGGAAACTGGTGGATATCATCGATGCCATGGGAGGCAGCGTCAATGCCATCGAGGAGGGCTTTATCCAGCAGGAAATCGCCGCAAGTGCTTATGATTACCACCGTAAAATTGAATCCGGTGAAAAACTGATTGTGGGTATGAACCGGTTTCAGTCGGAGGAAACAGGTTCCCCGCCCTCCTTCAGGATCGATGATACCATCCAACAGTTACAGATGGAAAAATTAAGGGCCCTTCGGCAAAAAAGAGATCATGCCAAATGCGACCAGCTATTGCAGGCGCTGAACGACAAAGCATGCAGCGGTGAAAACATCATGCCGGTGGTGATAGAAGCGGTGGAGAATTTTTGTACGCTGGGAGAAATTGCGGATACGCTCCGCGAAGTTTTTGGAGAATATAAATAGCGGGGCCTTATTCCGGATCAATCATGATGCATCACCCCGATCAATAAGGGAAGGGCGGACACCCTAATCGTTAAAAAATGTATATTCTGATCTAAAAAACATCCTATTCGCTATAATTGCGTATTACTTTTGCAGGTCGGCCTGTAAAAGCCGCATAAATCAATCATTCAATATGAAGAGAATTCCACTGATGGCCGTTATCCTGACCCTTACGATGTATATGGTGAGTTGCACCAAATCATCTTCAAACGGATATTCCGCTTGCACCAACGTCCCCATCAACAATGACACGGCTGCCCTGATGGCTTTTGCAAGGATCAATGGACTGGCGGTTACGCAGGACACCTCAGGCCTGTACTATGAAATTGTTACGCAAGGATATGGGAGCAGCTCACCATTGCTTACATCCACCATTTTTGTAACCTATACCGGCACCCTCCTCAACGGGACCGTTATCGATTCTACCAGCGATGCCACAAAAACAGGTTATGTACTCAACACACTGATCCCCGCCTGGCAGATCGGGTTGCAAAAAATTCGTGCCGGAGGGAGGATCAAGTTGCTTTGTCCCTCGGACCTGGCCTATGGATGCCTCGGGGCGGGTACCATCGTTGCACCGAATACTCCGCTGTATTACGACATTACCCTGGTGAGCTTTCAATAGCAGGAAGGGAAATATTTCCGGTTAGCATGCGGGTATAAAGGTCCGCTGTGCCAATCAATGGGCTCACTGAACCAGCAGGCCATCCACGATGTTGTAGAAAATCTTTTTCTCCTCCTCGTAGTGTTCACCTGTTGCCGGTCCGCTGAATCCGGTATGGATCTTTTGCACCTGGCCGGCCTTGTCGATAAAGATCGTTACGGGAAATCCATCGATGCTTTCCAGCTGGGGCAGGGTTTTCTCCGTTTTTTTCGGATCGCTTTCCGTAACGCCCGTGATGAGCAGAGGATATTTTACATGCAATCGTTCCTGGAAATTGCGCAGGCTTTTTTGCGACCGGGCAAAGTCGGTACTGCGTTCATAAGCCAGGCCAATGATCTCAACGCCCTTGTTTTTGTACTGGTCGTAGAATCCGCTGAGAAAGCGGGTCTCATCCATGCAATTGGGACACCAGGATCCCATCAGCTGTATCAGCAGCACCTTGTTCTTAAACCGCGCGTCGTTGATGGAAACGGTATTGCCATCTATATCTTTAAAGCTAAAAGAAAGACGGGAGGCGCCGGGTTTTAATTTGGTAATACTGAACTCGTCGGGCAGTTTTGCATCCGGATCTCTTTTTGCCGTCCATGTTTCGGTATGCACGGGGCCTGAGAAGTATTGTCCGCCGGAAAGATGATTGCTGTCATCGATCCTTACGGTAAACAAATAAGCATGTCCCCCGTCGAAACAGGACAATTTTAACGTATCGCCCGTAACGATCCCCTGCAGGTAGCGGTAATCACCTGTGGGATTTAAAAAAGTACCTGTCAGATGGTTTCCCTGTTGGCTGAATTCCCCCACGCAAAAAGTTGAATCGTTGTTTTGAGGGTTCCTGAACATCACGGCCCAGCGACCGGATACATCATGCCTGGCGGCTCCCCCGGAAGGATAAAAGCGGTAATGCTGATCATTTCTCGCATTAAACATCATGACCTGGTCGCGGTCGCCCAGGTGTTTGACCCAAATACCTTTCAGTGCATGCGGACCATTGATGACCGCGTTGATCTGTGAATCAAAAAAAGGCATCCTGATCCATACCGAATCGCCCTTTTCCCTGATGTCATCCACCGGCAGACGCTCCGCGGCATTGCGGATATACCATACCGTTTGCCGGCCCTTTTTTTTAACTTCGAAATTAAATGCCACCGCCTGTCCATCCTGTCTGACCAGCTCGGCCCTCCAGGGACCTTCGGTTACTGCTTTCACGGGTTGCGCATACGATATCAGATCCGAAACTGCCAAAAAAACAACGAAAATGATCTTCCTCATGTGCTCCATCCAATTTGAATTGCAAGTTTATAAAAAAACCGGCAGAAACGATTTAGTCCACTTAAATAGTAGAATATTTTGCAGGGCTTTTAACAATCTCATGACAAAAGAGGTTCATCGCATATTGCGCAGCATGTCTTCCGTCATTTTTTCGAGGTTGTATTCAGGTTTCCATTTCCAGTCGCCGCGGGCAATATGGTCATCAATGCTCTGCGGCCAGCTGTCTGCAATGGCCTGGCGGTAGTCGGGTTTGTAACTGACCTGGAGTTCGGGAATATGATTTTTAATAGCAGCCGCAATTTCCCTGGGAGAAAAACTCATGGCGGAAACATTATAGGAAGTTCGTACGGAAATAGCAGCGGCCGGTGCCTCCATCAGTTCGATGGTAGCACGGATGGCGTCGGGCATATACATCATCGGCAGGTAGGTATCCTCCTTCAGAAAACAGGTATACTTTTTTTCTTCCAGTGCCTCGTTGAATATTTCAATGGCATAGTCGGTGGTTCCACCGCCCGGGGCCGATTTGTAGCTGATCAGTCCCGGGTAGCGAATGCTCCGCACGTCCACCCCAAAACGCTGGAAAAAATAATTGCACCAGAACTCGCCGGCATACTTGCTGATGCCATACACGGTGATGGGTTCTATGATGGTATGCTGCGGACAGTTTTGCTTGGGGGAAGTGGGTCCGAAAACAGCGATGCTGCTTGGCCAGTACACTTTTTGCAGTTTTTCTTCACGGGCTATGTCGAGCACGTTGAGCAGGCCCTGCATGTTGAGGTGCCAGGCCAGGCCCGGGTTTTTTTCGCCGGTTGCCGACAGGATCGCCGCCAGCAGGTATATCTGGGTGATGTTCTGGCGGATCACCTGTACATGCAGCATTTCCTTGTTCATGACATCGAGCGACACATAGGGTCCGCTGCCCTTTAGCAGTTCATTTTCTTCCCGCAGGTCGGAGGCCACTACGTTGGCATTGCCATATATCTTGCGAAGGGCCAGCGTGAGCTCCACACCAATCTGCCCGGACGCGCCGATTACCAGGATTTTTTCCCTGACCATGACCGTACATTTTAATTGACCATAAAGTTGTGCAAACCTAGTAAAAAGTTGGCGGAGAACGATCGCCTGTAAACGCCGGGCTGTCCACTCAGCGGGTTACCCGCAAAACCTTTACAATAACTACCTTTGCGGCATGGAAAAATTTCTCACCGACCTCTTCAGGGGTCAGCAATACGATGAAAAAAATTTCTTCCTGATCGCGGGTCCCTGCGTAGTGGAAAGCGCCGAACTGCTGGATGAAGTGGCGGCCCATGTATCAGGTATTTGCAGCAACCTGGGTATTCCGTATGTAATAAAGGCTTCTTACCGCAAGGCCAACCGGACCAGCGCCTCTTCGTTTACGGGTATCGGTGATGAACCGGCCTTGTCCATACTGCAAAAGGCGGGAGAAAAATATCATCGGCCCACTACTTCGGACATCCACGCGCATGATGAAGCAGCCCCGGCGGCGAAATACATCGATATCCTGCAGATCCCCGCATTTCTTTGCCGGCAAACCGACCTGCTGATCGCGGCGGCTGAAACCGGCAAGGTGGTGAATGTAAAAAAGGGACAGTTCCTGAGCGGGCCGGCCATGAAATTCGCGGTAGAGAAAATCCGCAAAGCCGGCAATCAAAAGATCATCCTGACAGAAAGAGGAACCACTTTCGGGTACCAGGACCTGGTGGTCGACTACCGCAATATTCCCTGGATGCAGGAACATGGCGTACCCGTGGTAATGGATTGCACGCATTCATTGCAGCAACCCAACCAAACCAGCGGGGTAACGGGCGGCAATCCGCAGTTGATCGGGACCATTGCAAAAGCGGCCATCGCCACGGGGGCAAACGGTATATTTATCGAAACGCATCCGAATCCCGCCATAGCAAAAAGTGATGGCGCCAATATGCTCAAACTGGACCTCCTGGAAGGACTGCTCCAACAACTGGTAAGACTGCAAAAATCAGTTCGGTGATATTTTGAAAAAAAGGTCAGAGATATTTCAGCGGATTCCTGCGGGCGGAGAGGATATACCTTTTCATATTGAGCCAAAAAGCCAGCACAAAATAAATGATCAGCGGAGAACCGAGTGTAAGAAATGAAATATAAATGAACCAGGTGCGTATCCGGGACGTCGCAATACCCAGCTTCTCCCCGATGGCGGTACAAACGCCAAAAGCATGCCATTCGATGAACTGCTTCAACTTGTACATGGTGCAAATTTAAAAAAAATCAACAAACAGAAAAGATTGCCGTTAATGCATTAACGCATTTTTAGGTAAATTCGCATCTCGTTCGAGTTCCTCAACTCCAACCTAGTACACAACAACCTCAAAATTAACTTACCATGGTTTTTGATCTGGATTTAATCAAAAAAACCTACGCCGGCCTTCCGGCCAGGGTAGAAGCAGCCCGTAAACTGACAGGTACTCCGTTGACACTGGCGGAAAAAATACTCTACGCACATTTGTTTGAACCGGCCAAAAAAGCCTATACCAGGGGAAAAGACTATGTTGATTTTGCACCGGACCGGGTAGCCATGCAGGATGCTACCGCTCAAATGGCGCTCCTGCAGTTCATGACCTGCGGAAGGGACAAGGTGGCCGTGCCTTCTACGGTACACTGCGACCACCTGATACAGGCCAGGACCGGCGCCGCAGCCGATCTGGCCACTGCACTCGATGTCAATAAAGAAGTATATGATTTTCTTGCCTCCATTTCTAATAAATACGGAATCGGTTTCTGGAAACCCGGGGCCGGCATCATTCACCAGGTAGTGTTGGAAAACTACGCCTTTCCCGGTGGAATGATGATCGGTACCGACTCCCATACTCCCAATGCGGGCGGACTGGGCATGGTAGCCATCGGTGTCGGCGGAGCCGACGCCGTGGATGTAATGGCGGGCCTGGCCTGGGAACTAAAAATGCCCAAACTGATCGGTGTGAAACTGACCGGTAAAATGAGTGGCTGGACCTCCGCCAAGGATGTGATCCTGAAAGTGGCGGGCATCCTCACCGTAAAAGGCGGCACGGGCGCCATTGTGGAATATTTTGGTGATGGGGCAGACAGCCTGAGTGCCACCGGCAAGGGAACCATCTGTAATATGGGTGCTGAAATCGGCGCCACCTGTTCCATCTTTGCCTATGATGAAAAAATGTCGGCCTATCTCAAGGCCACAGGCCGTGAAGAAGTGGCGGCGCTGGCTGATGGCATCCGCAATCACCTCCGCCCCGACCCGGAAGTATATGCCGATCCCAAAAAATATTACGACCAGGTGATCGAGATCAATCTCAGTGAACTGGAACCCTATGTAAATGGTCCCTTTACGCCGGACCTGGCCTGGCCCATTTCCAAATTTGCCGAAGCCGTGAAATCCAACCAGTGGCCGCAAAAACTTGAAGTGGCGCTCATCGGTTCCTGTACCAACTCCTCGTATGAAGACATCAGCCGTTCCGCCTCACTGGCGCAGCAGGCCATCGATAAAAAATTAAAGACCAAGGCCGAATTTACGATTACCCCTGGCAGCGAGCAGGTACGCTTTACCATTGAAAAAGACGGTTTCCTCGAAACCTTCGACCGCATCGGTGGCGTGGTACTGGCCAATGCCTGCGGACCCTGTATCGGTCAGTGGGCCCGTCATATTGATGATCCCAACCGGAAAAATTCCATCATCACCTCCTTTAACCGGAATTTCGCCAAACGCAACGACGGACTGGCTTCCACGCATGCTTTCGTGGCTTCCCCCGAAATTGTTACGGCCTTTGCCATTGCAGGCGACCTGACCTTTAACCCGCTCAAGGACACCCTGAAAAATGAAAAAGGCGAAAATGTAAAACTGGATGAGCCCCATGGAGTGGAACTGCCTCCCAAAGGATTTTCGGTTGATGATCCGGGTTACCAGGCTCCCGCCAGGGATGGCAAGGGATTACAGGTGGTTGTGAAGCCCGATTCCCAGAGGCTGCAACTGCTCGCCCCCTTCGCCGCATGGGAAGGTACTGACCTGAAAGGACTGCGACTCCTGATCAAGGCCAAGGGAAAATGTACTACCGACCATATTTCGATGGCCGGTCCCTGGTTAAAGTTCAGGGGACATCTGGACAATATTTCCAACAACATGCTCATCGGCGCGGTGAACTTTTTTAACGATAAAA
>DATJYH010000306.1:0-8068 GCA_035499675.1 Puia sp. | reverse complement strand
AGCATTCAGCCGGGAGCCTTTGCCGATTTTGTGTTACTGGATGATCAGTTAAAACTGTTGCGCGTATTTACAGAAGGAGAGTAATATCAATACCTGCCGGCCGCGATGGCCCTTAATTTTTCATACAAAAAGTTTTCACTCCCGCTGCTATAACCGGATTGCAGGAACAAGACCCTGCCCGACTTTAATATCATCGTTTGCGGAACGCTTTTGGAGTCCAGCTCCTTCCTGAGATCGCCGTTGACATCGGTAAATACATCAAATACCCATCCATTCATATTTACCAGTGGTCTCACCTTGTGGGCATCTGATTCGTCATCTGTGGAAACCGCCATCAGTTTAAAGGGAACAGATTTCTTCCATTTTTCATAGGAAGCATTGATCGCATTCAGTTCATTAATGCTTTCATCCGAATAGCTGGCCCAGAAACAAATCAAAACGAGCGAGTCTTTTTGCGTAACAGAAGAAAACGTAACCAGGGCGCCCCGCAGATTTTTTAATTGCACGGCACCGAGGTTTGACTGCCCCACGGCGAAACCTCCGCAAAAAACAATCGCCAGGAACAGCGCCAGTTTTCGAACGCGTATCATTAAATATGTTTTATAAAAAACAGGAATCCCACCATCTTTGTTTCGATTTAAATATTATTTCACTTCGTCTTCCTGTCAACCGTCCATTGTCCACTGTCATTTACTCTGCCTCGCATTTGCCTCAATCAACAGCCGGGCCGTCTCCGCCTTGAAATCAATCCCCTTCTGAATAGCATACACCGTAGGCAGGGCCGGTACGTCCGGCATTACGCCCCTTCCGTTTTTTTCGCGGTTATGGTCCACTACCAGCCTGAACTTTGGCAACCTGAAGCGGACCTTAGTATTGGGAAGGGTTACATCCGGAATTACCCAGGCTGTATTTCCATAATATCCTCCACCGGTTTCTTCACCCACCAGCGTTACATTTTTTTGACCCTTTAACGCACCCGCAAACAGGGTGGTGGCAGAAAATGAATTGCCCCCGATTAGAATGTACACCTGACCGTCAAAATGATTTTTTGTTTTGGGAGAAAAATAGTGCCGCTCAAAATATCCGAAATGATATTTCCCGTCCGATTTTTTTGAAGTAACTACCAGCATCAGCATATGATAAAGAAAGCTCTTGCTGATGTATTTGTTATAATTGCTGGTCCTTGACACCGCGTACAGGGAATCAGCCAGCTTAAATTTTTTATCGATCAGGTACCTCGTAAGCAGTGTTGAATTGCCTGCGTCGCCACCCCCGTTTGAGCGGACATCGATCACCAGGTTGTGGATATGATTTTCCCGCAATCCTTCAAAAGAACGGCGAAAGAACTTTTTTAAATGATTCCCCCTGTCAAAAGTATTGACCGTCATGTACCCGGTGCCTGCCGTGGTATCCAGCTGCAAACTCCTGGGGGAAAAGAAAATCAGTTGCGGAAAATGGGCCTTACCGTGGCGTTCCCCCTTATGCAGCGTATCCGATTTGACATCGTACAAGGGCAATTCCGTTTGTTGCTCTTCTCCCATACTGTCGATATACCTTACCACCGAACGTTCGGGCATACCAAAAACATTTTTGTACAGGTTGGCAAAGGTAAAGCCGGTGCTAAGCGACTGGTACTTGCCCGTTATGCTGTAACCATCGGTTACCACATATTTGAATAAGCTATCCCTGAGCTGGGGCTGTGTCCAGCCGTTGATGCTTTTGATGATGGTGCCCCTTCTCAATATGGAATCTTCCCTATTAAGATTAACAGTTACCACCATGGTATCGGCCCAGAATTTTAGCCCGAGCGGGAAGGTTTTAAACCTCGCTGTATCCAGGTATTTTGCGTATTCTTTTGAATATTTGATGGCCGTGTGCCCGCAGTCGATCCGGGTGATGACGTACGACAACAAAACACGGAAAGCCGCTTCCGTCATGGAATCCCGGATCCGCGCATAACCATCATCGAAATAGTGATCAAGACTGTCCTTGCTGGTATACCAGTACAGGCTGGGATGAGATTCCTGTAGCACATTACGGAACACCCGGTAATCTTCCTTCAGTTGCTCCGGGGCGTACTTTTTATCCGGGTTGAATGCTTGTTTAGAGGTTTTACAGGAGGAAACGCACGCGACGGGAAACAACAGGTAACAGATAATTTTTCTCATCATGAATCTATTCCGGTTTTACAACTTCTGATGCCGTATAATAAAAGACCCTTGCTTTTTCCGGCTTTTGATTTGTTTTTTGTGTATAGTTGTAAGGGATCGATTTGCCTTTATAAAATTGCCCCGTCAGCCTGAGTACGTACCCGCTGTCCTCCAGGGCCCAGTACAATGCGGGAACATCCATACCCGCGGATGCAGGTTCAATATACATATAATCGTCCTTCGTAACACCGGCTGAATCCCTGCCATGCGATGCTTCCACCCAATCCGCACAGTCGCATTTCCGTTCCACATGCCTGAGGCTGATGACCTCCGTTTTGCCCGACAACTGTTTGGGGGCATCATAGTCGTCCACCTGCCGGTAATGGTCTTTCCACTGTTTTATCAGGCCAACCAGGCAAACAACAATAAAAACGATAAACAGATAACGATTCCGGAACGTCATTATTTTGAGTTAAACGCATTCCATCCCTGTGCGGTGAGGTCAAACGTGTTGCCACCCCTGGTTATAATCTTTTTTCCCTTCGATGGTTCGGTCATATACCCGATAACGCTTACCTGTTCGTTCAGCAATAATTTATCGTAGTCCGTTTGCGCGATCGTAAAAAGCAATTCATAGTCCTCTCCCCCACTCAGCGCACAGGCGGTCGGATCAAGCTCAAATTTAAAAGCCGCGTTGCGTGTATCATCCGCAATGGGGATCTTATCTTCATAGATCACACAACCCAGTTCGCTCTGCCGGCAAATATGCATGCACTCCGAACTCAAACCGTCGCTGATGTCCATCATGGCACTGGGCAAAAGCTCTGCTTTCTCAAAAAATTCAACAATATCTTTTCTCGCTTCCGGTTTGAGGAGCCGACCTATCACATATTTCTCACCTTCCAGGTCGGGCTTGATGGCGGGATTTTCGAGGAAAATCTTTTTCTCTCTTTCCAGGAATACCAGTCCCAGGTAGGCAGCGCCCAGGTCGCCGCTGCAACAAAGCAGGTCGCCTTTTTTTGCTGTACTGCGTTTTACAAATTTCTCCGGCGTTACTTCACCAATGGCCGTTACGGAGATGATCAATCCTTTTTGCGAGGAAGAGGTATCCCCGCCCACCAGGTCCACATTGTATTTTTCACAAGCGGCATACACCCCTTCATAAAACTCATCAAGCGCCTCGAGGCTAAACCGGTTGCTGAAAGCCAGGCTGAGCGTGATTTGTGTGGGGACCGCATTCATGGCGTAGATGTCGCTCAGGTTCACGATCACGCTTTTGTATCCAAGATGTTTCAACGGCGTGTACATCAAATCGAAATGGATATTCTCGATCAGCAGGTCCGTTGATACGACGGTTTGTTTCCCAAAATGATCGATCACAGCCGCATCGTCGCCCACGCCTACGATGCTGGAAGCATTTCTCAGTTCTATATTCCGGGTCAGGTGCTCGATCAGCCCGAATTCCCCGAGTGATGATATTTCTGTTCTTTGTTCGGACATGCGATAAAATGCTTTGTACGTACGCGCAAATGCCGTTCCCTGAATCCTGTTATTTTTTATCTGCTTCAATATTGATCCAACTCAGCAGCTCATCATGGATCTTCCCGTTGCTTGCCACAATACGGGGCTGGTAGGGCGAATATTTATTTCCTGAAAAATCGGATACCCTTCCCCCCGCCTCTTCCACAATCAGAAAACCCGCAGCGCTGTCCCAGGTCTGTAGCTTATGTTCGTAAAAACCATCAAACCTGCCATCTGCCACCCAGCAAAGATCCATGGCAGCTGAGCCCAGCCGACGTACGGGTACACCTTTTCTGATGAGCCTGGAAAAAACTTCCAGGGGGCCGTTGGGATGATCCAGGTAGGTATAGGGAAAACCGGTAACCAGGCAGGATTTCATGACCTCGGTTTGATCACTGACCTGTATTTTTTTGTCGTTCAACGAAGCGCCATATCCTTTCTGGGCAAAATAAAATTCGTTGAAAAAGGGGTTGTACACGGCGCCCATGATCATTTCTCCGTCCTGTTCCAACCCGATGGAGACACAGCAAATGGGTATGCCATGCGCAAAATTGACCGTTCCATCGATGGGGTCAATGATCCATTTGTAACTGGAATCCATCACAATTTCCCCGGATTCCTCGCTGAGGATATAATGATCGGGGAATTCGGCCTTGATGGTTTCAAATATCACTTTCTCCGATGCGTGATCTGCCTCGGTGACCAGGTTGTTAACCCCCTCTTTGTTGGAAATAACATACTCCTGGCGAAAAAATTCCCGCAGTACAACGGCACCCGCCTCCGCAGCTTTGATCAATGTTGGTTTTAACATGGCGCAAAGATAATGGAGCCGTTGCTAAATCCTTGCTGCGGAAAACGGAAAGCGACCGGCAGTATCACCTGTTGACGCTGCCCATCATCTCCTGGGGGTAACGCAGCCCTGAAGCAATACCGGGCGGAGCAATCCTGTCAAGCTCCTCCAATTCGGTGGGGGAAAAATGAACGTTCAGGGCGCCAATATTTTCTTCCAGGTATTTGATGCGCTTCGTACCCGGAATGGGGAAAATATGTTCCCCCTGGGCCATCACCCACGCCAGTGCCAGCTGAGAGGCGCTGCAATGCTTGGAATGCGCCATTTGGGTGAGTTTGTCTACGAGTTCGAGGTTTTTTTTGAAATTCTCACCCTGGAATCTGGGTGAATGCCGGCGATAGTCATCCGGCGCCAGGTCTTCAAATTTCTTTATCTGGCCTGTCAAGAATCCGCGGCCAAGGGGACTATAAGCGACAAAAGCTACTCCCAGTTCATGACAGGCTTCCAGTATACCTTCCTCCGGTTCCCGGGTCCACAGCGAGTATTCAGACTGCACCGCGGTTATGGGGTGCACGGCATGCGCCTTTCTCAGGGTGGCTGCAGATACTTCCGATAAACCGATCCCCCTTACTTTACCTTCTTTTACCAGTTTTCCCATCGCATCCACGGTGACCTCAATGGGTGTAGCAGGATCCACACGATGTAAGTAATATAGATCGATGAAATCAATGTCAAGCCTTTTCAAACTCGCGTCAGAGGCTGATCGTACATATTCGGGCTTCCCGCTGAAGCCACGCGCCAGGGGATTTTTGGGATCCCGTACAATGCCGAATTTTGTGGCAATGGTAAGTTTGTCACGCCTTCCCTTGATGGCTTTTCCCACCAGCTCTTCATTATGAAAGGGTCCATAAGCATCGGCAGTGTCCAGGAATGTAACGCCCAGTTCAATGGCCCGGTGAATGGTGGCGAGGGATTCCTGCTCGTTACGTGGTCCGTAAAAATCGCTCATGCCCATGCAACCCAGTCCCAGCTCGGAGGCCTTCAGGCCCTGTGAACCCAAGGATTTTATTTTCATGATAAGTGGTTTTATATAAAAAAGAAAGGAGCGTAAACATACCCTCCTTTCGCTTTATAACAATAAAAACAAACGCTGGTTTACAAGGCCGGTTTTGCGATGAACAATTGTTTATAATAATTCCGGTACTGCCAGGCCAGGAAAAACTGCAACAACAGGATCAGGCTGCTGATGGTAATCGCCGCCCCAGAGGGTTGCAACAGGCTGTGAAAAAGAAAAATGTTGAGGCTGATCGGCATGAGCACCACCAATACCAGTGGTACATACAGCCCGGTCAGCAACAGGATCCCGGCCAGCACCTCAACAGTTTTTATAAGCTGGAAAAGATACCCGCTCTGAAAAAGCCCGCCGATAAAGGCACCTGCCTTTCCTTCGGGCTGAGGCCCGCTGGGAATAAAATGGAAAAAGAAATTCAGGCCGAATACAAAAAAGATCAGGCCCAGTAGAATCCGCGCGGCAATCACGGAGACATTTATAGATTTTGAGGTTGACATATTTTGTGGTTTTTAAAAAAAAAATTAAATGACTGCTTCTTCGTGCTCATACACCGGGTAATCAGTAAATCCCTTTTCCCCGGGCGAATAAAAGCTGGTCTTGTCCAGGTAATGCGATAATGGCTTGTTATGTTGTAAGCGATACACGAGATCCGGGTTATTGATAAATGGTTTCCCGAAACCGATCAGGTCGGCGGCATTATGTTGAAGATCCGCCTCGGCGGTTTTCTTTGTATATCCCCCCGCCAGGATAATGGTTCTTCCAAATGCCTCTGCAATGGTTCTTTTGATAGAGGCCGGTACCACGGGTGCACCCATGCTGCTGTGGTCTACCAGGTGAATGTACAGGATGCCCAGCCGGCCGAGTTCAGTGGCCAGGTAACGATAGGTTTCATCAATTTCGGGGTAAGCTTTCATATCGTTGGCGGCGCCATAGGGCGATAACCGTATACCCGTTTTATCCGTGCCGATGGCTTTCGCTACCGCTTCCACCAGTTCCAGCACAAAACGAGCGCGGTTCTGCACAGATCCTCCATAGGCATCTGTTCGCTGATTTCCGAAAGGTGAAAGGAATTGTTCCAGTAGATAACCATTTGCCCCATGCAGTTCAACGCCGTCGAAGCCTGCGGCGATGGCGTTTTTTGCGCCCTGCACAAATTCATTTTTTACCTGCTCCAGGTCTTCGGTGCTCATGGCCTGCGGCACGGGCACAGCCTGCATCCCCGCGCTGTCTGTCCAAAGTTGCCCGGTAAATCCAATTTCGGAGGGTGCCAATACCCTGCCACCGGCAGGCAGGTTCAGTGGGTGGCTGATACGGCCCGTATGCATCATCTGCATAAATATCCTCCCACCGGCCTCATGAACTGCCCGGGTAACTTTTTTCCATCCTTCTATTTGTTCCTTGCTGAATATCCCGGGAATACGCGCATAACCCAGACCGTTGGGAGAGGGTGAGACGCCTTCGGTAATGATCAGGCCTGCTGCCGCCCGTTGGGCATAGTAGGTCGCCATCAGGTCGTTCGGTATATTGCCGATGGCGCGGCTCCGGGTCATGGGTGCCATCACGATCCGGTTTTTTAAGTCGATCGCCCCGAGTCGATAGGCGCTGAATAATTTGTTGCTCGACATGTAGCTGATTTTTAAAATGTGACTAGATTTATATATCTACATATTTACAAGTATCAATATGTAGGAGAAAAAAAATATTATGCCTTCAGTTTCCCCAAAAAATGCATGTATTCTTCCAGCACGGATTCATTCAGGGTGTACTTATGATGGCGGCCTTCTTTTTCGGGCTCGATCAGTCCTGCTTCAATCAGGATCTTTATGTGATGCGAAATAGAGGGCTGCGCCAGGTCCAACACCTGCTGTATCTCCGCACATTGCCCGCATCCCCCCTTGTTGGAAATATGATGGAGGATCTTGAGCCTGTTTGAATCGCCCAGGGCTTTTGAAATCTTTTCTATTTGCTTGATGTTGGGAGCCAGAATAAATACATTGACAAATGCAAATGTATCAATTTTTATATTACCGGCAATATTTTTTTAAAGAAGGCCCATTTTTACCTCATCCATAGCCGATTGCTTAGCTTGCAATTCCGTGATACTCTCTGTCATCATCGTCAATTACAATGTGAAATATTTCCTGGAACAATGCCTTTGTTCCGTTCAAAAAGCCATTGAGCAATTGGAAACCCCGCTATCAACGGATCCGGTAGCAGAGGTCATTGTAGTCGACAATCATTCCGCAGACGGGAGTCCGGAATACCTGCAGAACCGCTTTTCACGGGTCAGATTTATTTTCAATCCTGAAAACCTTGGCTACGGCAGGGCCAATAACCTGGGATTGAAACATGCTTCCGGCAGATATATATTGTTCCTGAACCCGGATACCATCCTGGCGGAAGACAGTCTTGTAAAATGCCTCGGCTTCCTGGAATCACATCCTGGTTCCGGTGCCATGGGCGTCCGGATGATCGATGGGCATGGCGAATTTCTGCGGGAATCGATGCGCGGGTTCCCCTCGCCCTGGGTTGCAT
>DATJYH010000305.1:0-3461 GCA_035499675.1 Puia sp. | reverse complement strand
GCTGTAATTGGAATGAAGCCGGGAAAGTTGACAGTTGACAGACCTTAGCGCGTATCCCGCATCTTCACCAGGTCAGACTCGCGGCTATCGACGCCAGATTCCTGACTCATAAATCCTGCTTAACTTCGCAAAAACTCCCTCTTGAAGTACCTCCGCGCTGTCAATAAATATTTCTGGAAATACCGCTGGCGTTTGTTGCTGGGGATCGTTTTTATTGTTCTTTCCAACTATTTCCGCATCCTGACACCGCAGGTTACCGGCTATGTGGTGAATGCAGTGGAAAATGAGATACGCGGGGGCATCGGGAAAACCCCTGCGGGCCAACTGTCCGATGATAAAAAACAATCAGCCAACTATGATGTGCTTGTCAGGAAGTTTATCGCCATCATGGATACCAGGCAGTTTTCTTTTGGGGGTAAGGTGGCACTTTGCGGGATCACGCTGCTGGTACTGGCCCTGCTGGGTGGTTTTTTTATGTTCCTGATGCGGCAAACCATTATTGTCATGAGCCGCTTTATTGAATTCGATCAAAAAAACGAGGTATACCGGCACTATGAAAAACTGGATACAAATTTTTTCAAGACCCATAGTACCGGCGACCTCATGAGCAGGATGGCAGAGGATGTAAGCCGGGTGCGCATGTACACCGGCCCGGCCATGATGTACCTGGGCAACCTGCTGGCCACCATTGGATTCAGCCTCTATTTCATGCTGCACAAGGATCCACTGCTGACGCTCTATGTGCTGGCTCCGCTGCCCATCCTGGCAATAACCATCTATTATGTCAATACGATCATCCATAAACGAAGTGAACATATCCAGGCGCTGCTCAGCTCCCTGACCACCAACGCACAGGAGTCGTACAGCGGAATCCGGGTCATCAAGTCGTTTGTTCAGGAAAACGCCATGTTCCACTTTTTCGATCATAACAGTGAAGACTACCGGAAAAATGCCATCAACCTGGCCAAAGTGGAGGCCATTTATTTCCCTTCCATGGGTTTGATCATCGGGTTGAGCACCCTGCTGACGATCATGATCGGCGGGCTGTACGCCATCCGGGGGGCCCATCATACGGATCTCGGCACCATCACGGAATTTGTCATCTATATTACCATGCTTACCTTCCCGGTCAGTGCCATTGGATGGGTGGCCAGTATGATCCAACGGGCTTCCGCCTCACAAAAAAGACTCAATGAGTTTCTCGAAACGGAGCCGGTCATTCAAAATGCCCCGGATGCCATCTCCCAAAAAATTGAAGGGAATATTACATTCAAAGGGGTAGACTTTGTGTACCCGAATACGGGTATTCACGCGCTGAAAGCGTTCAACCTGGATATCCGGAAAGGGGAGAAGGTGGTCATCATTGGCAGGACCGGCTCTGGTAAAACTACCATTGCACAGCTGCTGCTGAGAATGTATGATCCCGACAGGGGAAAAATACTCCTGGATGGAATGGATATCCGCCAATTCAGGCTGCAGGAGCTCCGAAAGCAAGTCAGCTATGTTCCGCAGGATGTATTTCTTTTTAGCGATACCGTTGCCAACAATATCCGTTTTGGCCAGGACAAAAAAGATGACGAAGCGGTGAAGCTGGCTGCCCAATATGCCTGTGTCGACAAAGAGATACTGGGATTCCCAGAGCAGTATGAAACCCTCATCGGGGAGCGGGGTGTAACACTTAGTGGCGGACAGAAACAAAGGATTTCGATTGCCCGGGCGCTGATCAAGGATCACGAATTGCTTATTTTCGACGATTGCCTGAGCGCTGTGGATGCAAAAACCGAAAAAGAGATTATCGGAAATTTGCATACATTTCTCCGGCATAAAACCGCCATAATCATCACACACCGCATTTTTTCCCTGTTTGATTTTGACCGGATTGTAGTACTGGAAGAAGGCCGGATCGTGGAAACCGGTACCCACCGGCAACTATTGGCCCTCAATGGGTATTATGCGTACCTGTATGAACAGCAACAACTACTCAAAGAAGAGCCTGCCGGTGAACGTTAGCTTTCCAGTATAGCTGACAGTGAATATTTACCTCTGTCAAATTTTGTTGATTCGAAAACAATACTATATTTGTAACTACTTAATTTTATTCCTTTCATCAATACCAAAAAACACAATTGTGGCGTACGAGAACAATGACAAACGAATGGAAAGCGTGTACAGCAAGCGCATCCGCGCCGGTAAGCGAAGGACCTACTTTTTCGATGTCCGCGCAACACGCAGCAACGATTACTACCTGACCATTACCGAGAGTCGCAAGAAATTCAATGAAGATGGTTACGACAGGCATAAAATTTTCCTGTACAAGGAGGACTTTAATAAATTCCTGAAGGCTTTGACCGAAGCGGTAGACTATGTCAAAACAGATCTCATGCCCGACTTTGATTTTGACGCCTACAACCACGATCAGCCACTGGAAGCTGAGCAAGGACATGGTGAAAACGGGGTATCCCCGGTAGTAGAAAGCATTCCCGAAGTGGAATCAAAAGTTACAACGGACAGTCCTGCGGGAACTTCCGGTCAAACTGAAGAAGTTGACAAATGGTAAGCGCTCTAATAACCTGATTCAAAAAGCCCTCGTTGCACAACGGGGGTTTTTTGTTGCCCACCCCATGCATGTTATGAACCAGGGGGCCTTTCAATAAAAGCTGCTGCGGCCCGGGTAGAATTTCCCCAGTAGAAATGTTGAAAATAGGCTGTGCCGATGTCGGTACTGCTTTCGCAGGCCCGTACTGCCAGTTCGGTGAAGGCATTCCAGTCATGGTCTTCACAAATTAGTAATTTTCCAGCGCAGAGTTGGGGGTCTACTCCCCATGCACCATGACGTGTTGATACCGCATTCAGGTTGTAACCCAGGGCCTCCACGAGTTTTGTCTTGATGCCTCCTCCTTCCGTGATGGGGTTTAAGAATACGTCTGCGCCCTTAAAATACAGGCTGATATCGTCTACAAATCCTGCGAAAACCAGGTGGGGATGGGCTTCGGCCATAAACGCAGAGGGAATATCCCGGCCACAGATAAGGATGACATAGGAAAAATGCGGTTTGGTAGCAAGAAGGGGATTGATGATCCCGACGATTTTCTCCAACGCGTCCAGGTTGGGTGAATAATTGAAAGCCCCGTTAAAGAACAGGATTTTTTCATCGGCCCGGATCGGGTACATTGCTCTCAGTTGTTGACCAGCCTGCCGGGCCTCTTCCCGGCCCGGCGCATGATCCCATTCAATGCCATAGGTCATGGTGATGCAGCGTCCCGGCTTCAATCCAAAATGACTGATGGCATAGGCCTTGTCATCGTCATGAATAAAAAAATTGTAATCAGCCTGCCGGTGGGTATATTTTTCATAATACCAGAGGATCTTCCACCACCATTTTTTGAGCATTTTCCAGCGCAAACCTTCTATGTTGTGGGAGTGAACGATCAGGCGAACATCGCAAATCCATTTCAGCAGGA
>DATJYH010000304.1:0-6503 GCA_035499675.1 Puia sp. | reverse complement strand
AATTTTTTAGGGATTACGGATGAAAACTTTGTTTAGTTGTTGAACTGGGTAAAAATTATTCGATAGCTAAAGTAATGGTTTTAAATTGCTTTTGAATCAACTACGGGTTCCGGAACAGGGCAAGGAATAAAGTATTTGCGTTTCAGAGACGGATACTTTTTCTTTTTCAGCCCCGTATCAAACGGAGGGCGGGTTGGGTCAAGCTCTAACGGTTTGCAAAAGAGTTTATTGTATGGCCTAAGCCATTTAAAAATTACTCCCAGAATGGTACAAAAACCCTTAGGCGGAACCGATGGTTCAATTGCTTCAAAACCCGGTCTTTCAGGGAAGGACCCGGGCATTTTGGTGGTGCCCCCTGGAAAATTAACAGTTCATTTAAGTCGCCAACGGGCAGCAGAACCTGTCCGGACCCATATGGTTATGCGCTTAAGATCAACTACTTAATAAATGAATGGTAATTTTACCCGGATAATCGGGCGTTTGTACCCGGTCAGTTTTTAACGAAAGTAACTATATTCGCAAATATGTCGTACTGTGGATAATGAGGGGTGTTTTTAACAATATTTGTCTGAAAAACACGTTTCTATCACTAACACATCACGGTAAAACGAGTTTTTTTATGAACCTTAGAAATCTAGTTATCCTTGCCTGTTCCGTATCCCTTTTTGCTGCTTGTAAAAATGGAAAATTATTCGGAAAAAAACCTGAATCATCTGATGTAACCGGATGGAATTACAATGACAAAAACATGGGTGGCTTCCAGGTTTCCCGTGAAAAGGAACAACGGACCGGTCCGGGTCTTGTCTTTATCCAGGGTGGCACCTTTACGATGGGCGCTACGCAGGAAGACGTGATGAGCGACTGGAACAACGTCCCGAGAAGGGTCACCGTCAACTCCTTTTATATCGACCGTACAGAGGTAGCCAATGTGCATTACCGTGAGTACCTTTATTGGATCAACAACGTATTTGATGGAGATGAATACAAAGCCGTTCGTGATGGCGCCCTGCCTGATACGCTGGTATGGAGAAGCGAACTGGCTTACAACGAACCGCTGGTAGAATATTACTTCCGCCATCCCTCTTATAATTATTATCCCGTGGTAGGTGTAACCTGGAAACAGGCCAAGGATTTTTGTTTGTGGAGAACTGACCGTGTAAACGAAAAGACCCTCGTGGATAAAGGCTTTATCAATAAAAATTCCCTGAAAAATATTCAGGGCCTGGGACAGGAAAACTTTAATACCAAGGCCTACCTGATGGGTGAATACCAGCCTACGCCGGGCGCAGCCGCCAAATCGAAGAACAATCCGCTGAAGAACCCGAATGGTACCCCCCGTACACAGGTAACTTTTGAAGACGGTATCCTGTTCCCCGCCTACAGGCTTCCAACCGAAGCTGAATGGGAATATGCAGCGCTGGGATACATCAACCAGAACCCATTGCCCAGCGCCAAGGACAGCAAACGCGGGGAGGAATTGATCGCCAACAAACAGGTTTATTCCTGGAGCCAGAACGTGAATGGTCTGCGTGATTCCCGCCGCGGTAGCTGGCAGGGTACCTTCCTCGCCAACTTTAAACGTGGTTCCGGAGATAACATGGGTGTTGCCGGTGGATTGAACGACAATGCCGTCTATACTTCTTCTGTAACCTCCTTCTATCCCAATGGTTTTGGATTGTATAACATGTCTGGCAACGTGAGCGAATGGGTGGAAGACGTTTACCGTCCGCTGTCCCCGATGGACGTGGACGATGTTGCTCCCTTCCGCGGTAATAAGTTCAGTACCATTGACCTGGGTAAAGAAGGCAAGGCCGAAAGAGACAGCCTTGGTCGTATCAAATACCGCAATGTAACCGACGAAGAAAGCAAAAACCGTCGCAACTACCAAAAGGGTGATGTGATCAACTACCTTGATGGTGACTCACTGGTTGCCGGTGTTGCCTATGGATATGGAAAAACCACGCTGATCAGCGATAAATCACGCGTGATCAAGGGTGGAAGCTGGAATGACCGTGCCTACTGGCTGAGCCCCGGCACCCGCCGCTTCCTGGAAGAAGACCAGGCAAGTTCAACGGTAGGTTTCCGTTGCGCCATGGACCGTGTGGGTAGTGCAGCCGGTAATGGAAGAAAGACTGGTATCAGCTACAAAGAAAGGAGACAAAATACACGAAAACAATAAACCGAATTGCTCCCATGCAAGCCATCCCGTTCTCACAGGGATGGCTTTTTTATTAATTACATTTGCCCGGCCATGATCAGCATCGACGCTTTATACCGTATTTACAGGCAATTTCCGCTTGTACAAACAGACAGCAGAAAGATTGAGAAGGGATCGCTTTTCTTCGCGCTCAAAGGAGAGCATTTTAACGGGAACCAGTTTGCTCCACAGGCACTCGAACAGGGAGCCGCTTATGCGATAGTGGATGAACAACCCGCGGGCGGAACGATGTCTGAAAATATCATCCTGGTCGACGATGTCCTTGCGACCCTGCAAAACCTGGCAGGCTATCACCGCCAGCAGTTCGACATACCCTTCCTTGCTATTACAGGCAGCAACGGTAAGACCACCACAAAGGAACTGGTGCATGCGGTACTGTCCACCAGGTTCAAAACCTACACAACCGAAGGGAATCTCAACAACCATATCGGCATCCCGCTCACATTGCTCAGGGTTAAACCCGATGCGGAAATGGCCGTGATAGAAATGGGCGCTAATCACCAAAAGGAGATCGAGGGATATTGCCGGTATACCCAGCCCACCCATGGCATCATCACCAATGCCGGGAAAGCACACCTGGAGGGGTTCGGGGGCATTGCAGGGGTTCGAAAGGGCAAGGGTGAATTATTCGATTTTCTGCGCAGCCATAACGGAACAGCTTTTGTAATGTGGGATTATGATTACCTGCGGGAGATGAGTGCGGGCATCAGCCACATCGTTTCCTATGGAACCAGCGATGCCGACCTGGCAGGCCGCGTTTTGCAAAGTGAGCCCTTCCTCAAAGTCAGGATCAGCAAGGGCATGCCCGAACAGGACATCACCACATCCCTGGTTGGAAGTTATAACCTTCCCAACGTACTGGCGGCCGCTGCCGTTGGGAACTATTTCAAGGTTCCCGCCGACCAAATAAAAACAGCCATCGAGGCCTACCAGCCCTCGAACAGCCGTTCGCAATTAGTCGAATTTCATTCCAATAAGATTATCCTCGATGCCTATAATGCCAACCCCAGCAGCATGAAGGCGGCTATTGAGAACCTTGTCCGAATTCCGGCTACTAAAAAAATTCTTTTGCTGGGTGGAATGGCTGAACTGGGGGAAGAAAGCCTGGAAGAACACCGGCAAATCCTTGAACTCATCCGGCAATATCCATGGGAGGAGGTGGCACTGGTGGGAGGTGATTTCCTGAAACTGGATCACCCCTATCACCGTTTCGAAAACTCGGCCCAGGCCAGGGATTGGTTTCGCCGGCAACCATTCAGGGACAGTTATATCCTGGTAAAGGGATCCAGGAGTATGAAAATGGAAAAACTGTTGGAAGAGTAGCCGGGAGTGTCACATCCATCCCTGCCTATAACTATTACCTATAACCGAAGAATAAATCAGGACCCGGCAGATGGTTATTTTTTTGCTTCAAATAGCGTCCAGGGATAAGCCTTCATATCCACCAGGTATTCACTCATCCATTGAAATTCCGGGTGCAGTTTATAGAAAGTGTGCCCTACAAAATCCTGTCCACAGGGATGACCCATATGCGCCCAGAACTGCATTTTATTGGCCAGGTCGGTGGTCGTGACCTTTCCCTGCACGGCTCCCATGGGATAGTAGGGCGGATAATCCCACTCCACACAACCTTTTGGGTCTTCGTCAATATGGCCACAAATTACACAGCGGTTGTTAGCATCCTGGTCCTGTAGCGGGTCATGGTGATCGGCCTCGATTTGTTTCCCCGCCTCAGCGTCCAGCTTTCCCTTCCATTTCACGACGACCAGCTCCTCCATCCGCACCCGCCGGGCATTGGGAGAAGTTGTCTTGTCGTTGGGGTTAAAAGTGGTTTCCTTGGCGATCAGTTCGGGATCAATGGCAAAATTGGAACCAATCATGGCAGTGTCCATACTGCGCCAAACACGGTATATCCTCAGGCCTAACTCAAGTTTCGCCACTTCGTTGGTCTTGGTATCCCCGATCAGCCAGTCGTTGGCATATCCCCCATTGTTGCCCTTTGTGAAAATCCGGATCACATCATCGATGCTGTTCCCGTACTGACAGGCTTTGCGCGCGCGTACAAATTCCGGGATGGCTGTGCTGTCAAATCCCTTGAACTGCGTAATGGTTGTTTCGGTAATGAGAATGCCTTTGTTATTGATCACAAAATCGTCGCCGCTGTGTATAAACCCGGGCATGCAATCCATCATGAAATGGTTGCCCTTTTGGGGTACTATATCCGCGATCACATTCCAGTGCTGGCCCCACAGGTATTCTGTCCAGTTGTTGTGGCCCATTACAATCTTGCCATCCCTGGTATAACTGCCGTTGGCGATAAATGCGCTACAGTTGCCAGGTGCCTTGTTATCACCACTGCCCGGCTTTTGCTGGTTCATCAGAAGAGGCACATAATAAAAGGCCAGTTCTTCCAGGGCATTGTAGGCGGTGATATCAAGACTGTCATAAGCCAGGTGCCGGGCATGCATGCCTTCTACGATACCATTGATCTCATCCCTGTATTCGCGGTCCACCTGCGGCCACAGGAAGTTTTTTGCCGCATTGCGGTAAAAAGCCCAGCCATAGGGGGTTTGGTGTCTGAGCCATAAAGCTACAGCATGTATGTTGGTGTCAATTTCTTTTGCCAGGAGATAGCCATGCTGGTACCCGATGGATGCCGGGCTACCCTCGAGATGAACATAGATCCACCCCGCCCTGTCCTTTCGGGAGGCTTTGAGCAGACGGGGATCGTCTTTGGCAGATGCGACCTGTATGATGAGGAGGAAGGCGAAACAGCCGAAGATCAATTTTCTCATGTTCCTTGCTTTGGTGACGAAAAACGGTTCACCAATTTACTCATTTATTAAATACCGGAAAAAACCGGATCGTCGTGTGAGCAGGTACAAGTGAGAAGGAAATATTACCTGACATCCAGCAGTGCCGTCATTGTGTGACGCCGGTTGCGAAAATCAATCATGTCTACCGCCACGCTCCCCACACTGATCGGGCTTTCCACACGGACGGGGATATGATTCCCGTCGTCGGTTACCCAAACCGTCATTTTCTCACCCCCTTCAAAAATGGTTCCCTTGATCAGCAGGGGTTTGATCTTGATGGTCCGGAACTTGCCATACTTGGTTTTGATGGTTTCCTTTCCAAGGTAGCGTATATACAGGTCGTAGACCTGGTTGTCGAGGAACATGGAAAAGGGAATTTTGTCATCCGTCTTCATTTTGCTGAAGTCAATATTCCGCGCATAGTAAATAGCGCTCATCACATCCTGCACGCATACTGGTACCTTGAACACACCATCGCTGCTGATGGCTGTATTGACCGTTTTATTAAAAGTTACATTTTCATATTTCTTGTAGCCTCCCTCGTTGATGTTGCGGATAAACTTCAGCGGCTGCATGGTGGCAGTATCAATAAAGGATTCATAACGGTCCCTTACCTTGAAAAAATTATCATAAAAGCTATAAGTCTTGCCATCTCCCACGATATGATAAACCGTCCTTCCGTTCAACTGCTCTACCGTAGTATGAAAAACGGCCTCCCCGGCCCCGATGTACACATTGGCCAGTTTGTAATAAACCTTGTAAGTAAGCGCTTCGTTCCCGAGAAAAGCGGTGTTTTGGGCTCCACAAAATTCATCGCCGGCAAGCAGGGGAAAAGATATCATCAAGAACAAAAAAATACAGGCCGTAGACAATACTTTCATCTGCTTCTGAATAATTTGATTCTTAAAATTAACAAACTCCCTATCAACGCAGGCATTATTAAATTGATTATCCAGATTCCGAGGGAAACGGCCAAAATACCGGCGTTGTTGCTGCTAAACAGCCGCATGATCCGGATGCTCGCTTCCCACCTCAAACCAAGATCTGTTAGAAAAGTAAGGGAAGGAACAATGGCCATAATCAGGAACATGACGCTGATGCCCGTAAATACCTCTACTGCGGTCAGCTCTACGCCGAAAACGGAAAAGAGCAGGGCATATTGTGCCAAAAACACCAAGTATCTTCCAAAAGATAAGCAGAAAATACGTAACAGGACAGGCGTTTTTAGTTCTTGCAAAACTTTAACAATAGGATCCAGCTTCTTCAAATATCCCTTTTCAAATACTCTTACGACGGCGGGTAAACGAAAATAAAAGACCGACAATAACAGGCATGCCACCAACGCGCCAAAGAGGATGTACTCCAGGATCCTGACCAACGTCAGTTCACCGGCAGATGCGTCCCGCCCGAGGTAGTGCAGCATAAGAAGAGCACTGGGTATTGCCATTGCCAGGGTGGTCAGCAACTGG
>DATJYH010000303.1:0-3325 GCA_035499675.1 Puia sp. | reverse complement strand
TGCATATTCTCGGGCTGGAGGAAGTGAGGAACAAACCCGTGGGTAAATTTTCGGGTGGAATGAAACGCCGCATCAACCTTGCCATCGGGGTCATTCACCGGCCCCGGATCCTCTTCCTGGATGAACCTACGGTTGGGGTGGATGTGCAGTCGGGGCACGCCATTATTCATTACCTGAAACAGCTGAACAGCGAGGGCACAACGTTGATCTATAGTTCTCATCAATTGAATGAGGCAGAGGAGCTCTGTAAAAAAATCGCGCTGATCGACGCCGGCAGGATCATCGTGCATGATGACCTGGAGCATTTGCTGCTTGAACACCGGCAGGAGGGACTGGAAGGACTTTTCTTAAATCTTACCGGCAAGGCATTCCGGGATTGACCATGTTCAGGCTTTGGGCAACCATATTGAAAGATTGGCGCATACTCACCCGCGACCGCGTTGGGCTGATCATGATGTTTGCCATGCCGATCGTGCTGGTGGTGGTCATCACCAGCGTGCAAAACAGTACTTTTGAACTGGTCAACGATAACAAGATTACGCTGCTCATAAGTAACCACGACGGTGGGGCGTCCGGCAACGAACTGACCGGCATCCTGGAAAAAACAGGGATGTTCCGGTTGGTTGCCGCCGAATCAGAACTGTCAGGAGAAAAGCCGGAACGCGCGATGCAGCAACACAACGCCATGGTGGCACTCATTATCCCTCCGCATTTCTCCTCGCTCATCTCCGCACGCTCGACCAACATCAGCACCAAGGCGTTGAAAGGACTGGGTTTACAGGAGGATACCGCCCGCCTGCTTCCGGAACCGGTCGATTCACTTATGCTGCTCTATCACCCCGTGCTACAGCCCTCGTTCCGTATGTCTGTGGAAGGTGCCATCCGCAATGCCGTGCAACTGGTGCAAAACAAACAGGTGGTAAGAAGTCTCTATTTTGCGCTGCATGAAAAATCCATCCCTGATACATTGGAAAATGAGATTGTGAAAAACCAGGTAACCATCACCGAAATACCCGTATCGAGAAATGGCAACAGGAATGCGCCAAACGCTTCCCAACATAATGTACCTGCCTGGACGGTTTTTGCCATGTTCTTCGTGGTGATTTCGCTTGGCAGCAGCCTGGTGCGTGAAAAACAACAGGGAAGTTTTGTGCGGCTGAAAACATTGCCGACTTCTTTTGTGGTAGCCCTGCTTTCAAAGTGGATCACCTATGTAACGGTAACCGTGCTGCAGGCCGCCGTTATTTTTTCCATCGGGATTTGGTTGTTCCCGTTAATGGGCTTGCCAGGGCTGCATCTCCCGGCAGATATCGGGGGGTTACTGATCGTGACACTGGTTTGTGGTTCCTGCGCGGCCAGTTTCGCCATCTGTGTTGGTGTTTTTGCCAACACGCAGGAACAGTCGAATGGATTTGGTGCGGCCGCCATCGTTATCCTCGCGGCACTCGGCGGATTGTTGGTGCCTTCCTTCGCCATGCCCGCCTCTTTCCGGGGCATCATGCAGTTGTCGCCATTGCACTGGTGTCTGGAAGCCTACTACGGGTTGTTCCTGGAAGGGGGAAAACTCAGTGATATTTTAACGAATATTCTATCTTTATTGATCATTACTGCTTTGTTGCAGGCCATCGCACTCGCAGGACTGAAAAGAAAAAACCTAATCTGAACTTTTTATCATGGAGACAGCCGAGTTAAAACAGCAGTTGAAAAAGCAAATTATCGAGTTCCTGAATCTTAATACCATAAAGCCGGAAGACATCAAGGATGATGAGCCATTGTTTGGCGGGGGGCTGGGGCTGGATTCCATTGACTCCATCGAGTTGATCGTATTGCTTTCAAGGGAGTACGGGATCAATATCCAGGATCCGAAAGAAGGGCGCAAGGTATTGGTGGATATCAACAGCATGGTAGACTACATTCAAAAAAACAGAACGAAATAAATCCTTTTGCTTGAGCAGGATCGTTGTTACCGGAATAGGGATCACGAGTGCTATCGGCGAAGATCTGACTGCTAACCATCAGTCGCTGAAGAACGGAGTCTGCGGCATCAGTTTGGATACTACTTTACCTTCTAAATATTCGGGCATATTGCCCCTCGCCGAAATCAGGACATCTACCCAAACTTTACGGGAAAACCTGGACGTGCAGGAGCCCGGTGTCACCCGGACCACGCTGCTCGCCTTGAAAGCATTATCCGAAGCGATCGCTGACGCGGGGCTGACCGCTGCGCAGTTGAATGCTCCCGATACGGCGCTGATTGGCGCCTCAACGGTAGGCGGGATGTGCAACACGGATGAATTGTACCGGGATGCCAATTCAGAAACCAGCGGATCTCCCTTTCTCGCTTCCTACGATTGTGCTTCGGTGTTTCTGTACCTGCAACAACGTTACCGGATCGGTGGCATCTGCAATACAATCAATACCGCCTGCTCATCTTCGGCCAATGCCCTTATGTATGGAGCCCGACTGCTGCGGAAGGGACTTGCTAAAAGGGTGATCGCCGGGGGGGTGGACAGCCTGGCCAAATTCACCGTCAACGGGTTCAATTCACTGCGCATTCTCTCCCCTTTCCCCTGCACACCGTTTGACCGCGATCGCCGGGGACTGAACCTTGGTGAGGGAGCTGCCTTCCTGGTGCTCGAAAAAGAGTCAGACATCACTAACCGGAAGCTGTATGCGGAGTTTAGGGGGTGGGGCAATGCGAACGATGCGTTTCATCCTTCGTCCTTATCAGAGCAGGGCGATGGCCCCTTTCTTTCCATGAAAGAAGCGGTTGACTGCGCAGGAGTGACAACGTCAGACATCGGATTCATCAATGCGCATGGTACCGCTACCGAAAACAACGATGAAGTGGAAAGCCGCGCTATGATCCGCCTGTTTGAAACGGTTCCCCCTTTTGCCTCCACCAAATCAAATACCGGGCATACACTGGGCGCGGCGGGCGCCATGGGAGCCGTGTATAGTGTGCTCAGCCTGCAACAGCAGGAAATATATCCCAGCCTGCATTTCAGCCAACCCATTGTTTCCACGGGGCTGGCACCTGTGCAGTTTTATGCAGCCCGAAAACTGGATCATGTGATGTCCAACTCATTTGGATTTGGCGGAAATTGTACCTCCCTGATTTTCTCAAAAGCCTGATGTAATGCTCTATATTCACCAGACATCCTGTATTTCGCCGCAGCAGACTTTTGAACCGATTGACATCGATACACTCCGGCTTTCCGCAGAAAATCTGTTAAGAGCAAAGGAGCCCGTGTACCATCATGTACCACCTGCACAGCTCAGGCGTATGGGCAAGGCCGTAAAATTGAGCGTGGAAGCGGCCATG
>DATJYH010000302.1:0-2480 GCA_035499675.1 Puia sp. | reverse complement strand
CAGAAATCAACCCTTTACTGCGCCAGGATCATGGGAGAAGCCATCCGCGACCTGCTGAAGGGCCGCCCGCTGGAGGATATCGGTACTCCCGATATCTCCTACCTCGGCAAAAACCCCCTCAAACCAATGCTGGGCGACCAGTGGATGGAAGGTCAGATCATCTTTATCGACAACTTTGAAAACGTGATCGTCAACATCACCCATGAGGCCTTCGAGGAACAACGCCGGGGCCGCAGCTTCCGCATAGTTTTTAAAAGAGACGAAGTCATTGATCACCTCAGCGAAACCTATGCCGACGTACAGGAGGGTGAGAAACTGGCCCTTTTCAATGCCGCCGGATACCTGGAAATCGCCATCAACAAGGGCAATGCCGCCGGCCTCTTCGGCCTGCAGGGTTTCACCGAACGCTCGCAGCAGAGCAGGCTGTTTTATCAGACAGTCCGCGTTTATTTTGAGTAGGGATGCGGGATACGGAGGACTTCCTCATTCCGTTCGGAGTGACTTGATTGGATTGGCAAGAGCGGCTTTTAAGGCCTGGAAACCGACGGTTAACAGCGCAATAAAAATAGCGAGTGCGCCTGCCGAAGCAAATATCCACCAGGACAAACTGGTCCGGTAAGCAAAGTCCCGGAGCCAGCTTTGCATGGCCAGCACCGTTACCGGGATCGCGACGACCAATGCCACAGTCACAAGCAGGAGCAAATCTTTGGATAATAAATATACCAGGCTGTTGACGGGCGCCCCCAACACTTTTCTGATACCAATTTCCTTGGTCCTTTGAAGGACATTATAGGAAGACAAACCAAGTAATCCAAAACATGCGATTCCGATCGCCAGTATGGCGAAAAGTCCAAACACTTCACCAAAACGCTGGTTCTCGTCATATTGCCGGTTGAAAAATTCGTCAAGGAAAAAATAATCATAGGGATCCTCGGGGAAAAACCGGTCCCAGGCTTTTTTAATGGAAGCGATGATGGGTGCGGTATTTTTCTCTTCTATCTTAACTGAATAATTAGCGCGCCGATCCCTGTTGGGTAAAAGCACCAGGGGCTGAATGGATTTCTGAAGCCCTTCATGATGATAGTCGGAAACAACTCCCGTTACTACCATTGAATCCATATTATTCTGACCGCCCGAAATCAATTCGCCGATGGCCGCTTTTGGAGACGATATGCCGAGGGCCCGGACTGCCGATTCATTCAAAATGACTTTCCGGCGTTCAGAGCGGGTGCCTGGTAAAAAAGGCTCCCCCGCCAGCAGTTTCAGGCCATAGCTTTTTATAAAATCTGCGTCGACACCCAGGTGAAAAAGGTTAACTGCCTGCTTACTGTCACCGCGCAACCGCAGCCAATCTGTCGACCATAAAATCTCTTTACCCATTACGCTCGATGAGGCCGTAATACTTTTTACGCCACTGATCTTCAGGATCTCTTCTTTGAACCCGTCATAAGCGTCCCGGTAAGCTGAATCCGTTTGGCCGCTCCCCCCACCATTGATGACCAGGGTTTGATGGATGTTTACGCCAAGATCCTGGTTGCGCATGTAAGAAAGCTGACGGTATACAATGATGGTTCCGGCAATAAGGATAATCGAAGCGGCAAATTGTCCAACGATTAAAGCTTTTCGGAGCCATTGGCCGCCCGCGGCATTTTTAAAAGCCCCCTTCAATACCGTTACCGGCTGATAACGGGAAAGTACAAGCGCCGGGTAGATGCCCGAGAGCAAGGTGCCCGTAACAAACATGGCTATAAAATACCCTTTATATGGAAGAGGAAGGTAAAGGAAAGAGGGCAGCGACCTTCCGGTCAATGCTGAAAACAACGGATGAATGGCCAGGCTGATGCCGGCGGCTATGACCAATGACAAAAAGTTGAGGAGCAGGCTTTCCATCAAAAATTGCCTGATCAGTTCACCCTGCAGGGCTCCGAGCACTTTTCTTACACCGACTTCACGGGCACGTTCGAGTGAGCGCGCAGTGGCAAGATTGATATAGTTAATCCACGCTATGGCTATTATAAAAAATGCAATGAAAAACAGGAAAGTCACCGATTGGCCGTCCCCATTGGGTTCTGCTTCCTCCGTATAGTGCGAATACAGGTGAATATTTTTGAGTGGCATCAGGCTGAGCGTATAGCTGTCACCGTGATCCTTATTTTCTGGCAGGCTGTTATAATGTTTGTCTATGAACGCCGGGAGTTTCGCCGCCAATTGTTTCGGGTCGGCGCCTTTGCGCAAAAGGACATAGGTGTAGAAATCTGTCCAGTCAAAACTGGTCTCCACCGGGTCATTGGGATTGCCATAAGTACCTACCACCTGGCTGTAGGTGGGGTAGGAAACGATCATCTCCAGCTTAAGATGGGAATTGGCCGGATAATCCCGGAAGACGCCGGTAACTTCCAGTGGCCTGGATTTGCCGCCACTATGAACAGTCAGCATTTTTCCGAGCGGATCTTCATTTCCGAAGTACTTCCTGGCCTCTT
>DATJYH010000301.1:0-8058 GCA_035499675.1 Puia sp. | reverse complement strand
TCGCATTGCCCAGGAGGTTCACCATGATCTGTCGGATACGGACAGGATCGCCGAGGAACTGTGAGGGAATGTCCTTGTCGGCCCGGTACAACATCTCCAGTTTCTTTTCAAAGGCCTTCACGGTGAGGATATCCATCGTTTCTTCAATCAGTTCATCCAGCTTGAACAGCGTATGATCGATAAGCAGCTTGCCCGCTTCAATTTTGGAGAAGTCCAGGATATCATTGATGATCTCCAACAACCCGTACGCTGATTTCTTTACATTTTGCAAATAATCGCGCTGTGTCTTTTGCAGGTCCGTGGTAAGTACCAGGTCCGTAAATCCGATGATGCCGTTCATCGGTGTTCTCAACTCATGGCTCATATTGGCCAGAAACTCACTCTTGGCGCGGCTCGCGGATTCCGCGACTTCCTTAGCCTGTACCAGCTCCACTTCAATCTGTTTGCGCTCAATGGCGGCGCCCAGTGAAGAGGCAAAGGATCGAAGAATGGAAAATTCTGCCTCGCTCCAATCCCGCTCGCTTTTTACTTCGTCAAAACCCACAAAACCCCAGAACGCTTCTTTCAGGAATATCGGGACCGCGAGCGAGGATTCAACCCGCTGTCTCCCATAAATCCCCAGCAGCTGGGCATCAGTTTCCGTTTTCCGGTAGCTCACGAAGGGTTGGTTCTGCTGCAGGGGAGTAATGATCTTTTCTATTTTTTCAAAGCGTATGTTTTTCATAAACGCTTCCTGTAAACGGGAGTTGGCCGGGTTCTCGTTCCATTCATAAACCTCCGTGGTACACCAGACCTGCTCCTCTTCGTTGAAATGGTTTTGGAACACATACACCCTGTCCACCGTCGCCATGGTCCCCAGTATCTCGATGGAATGTGGGATGGCCTCGTCCAGGTCGGTGTTGATGAGCAGGGAATGCGTGGCCTGGGCAACGGCGTGTAGCAGAAGATCCTTCTTTTTGAGCTTGTCCTGCGCCGCCCGTTGCTCCGTGATGTTACGGGAGGTACAAATGAGTTTGATTACCTCGTTGCGGTCTACAATCGGTTTTATGATGGTCTCCAGCCAGATATAGGATCCATCTCTTTTATAAATACGATACCTGACAATCAGGGTTTCATTTTCGTGTAAGGATGCCTGCTGTGCAGCCTGAGGCATGAATTTGTGGCGATCGTCAGGGTGAACATAATCCAGGATGGACCTCCCGATCACTTCATCCACCTCATAGCCGAGTACATGGGTTACAGAGGGAGACAGGTACCAGATGGTGCCGTCCGCTGCGTGTACGCTGATGATGTCTTCCGAGTTCTCCGCGAGCAACCTGAATTTCTGTTCGCTGTTGACCAGCGCGTTTTCGGCCTCCTTTTGCGATGTGATGTCCTGCGCAATCCCAAATCCCCCGAATTCATTGATCACTTTACCCTTAATAAAAAGATAGCGCATCCATCCTTCACGGGTAATCACACGACAGGAAAAAGAAGTCTCGAATTCCCTGATATCCTTGTGACTGATCGTCTCTGTAAACTTTTCGTGTACCAGGCTGAAATCTTCCGGCACTACGTATTGACTCAGGAACTCTTCCAGCGGAATTTTCTCGGGCGTTTCTTCTTCCATGGCCAAGAGCGCACGCAACTCACGGCCGAACATCAACTCCTGTGTCTGGAAGTCAATTTTCCAGGATCCCATCCTGGCATAGGTCATCGCATAGGAAAGGGTTTGAATGGCTTCTTCCTTTACCTGCTGGGCCTGTACCTTATCCGTTACGTTCAACCCAATACCCTGTATTTCGTGCAGCTGGCCATTCTCATCCGCCAGGGCCAGGAATTCCCAATCGGTCCAGAGGTATTGTTTTGAATTCTTGAACGGCTTACGGATCAGCATCTTCACAATACGACCCGGATTGTTCCAGCACTCATCAGCCAACTGTTCGCAACGGATAATATCTTTTGGAAAAATGGTGGCGAAGAAAAGTGTTTGTAAAATTTCCTGTTCTGTATACCCGAAAGTTTTCAGGAACGATGAGTTGGCATAAGTAAATTGCCCGCTCCGGTTGATGCGGATCACATAGTTGGTCTGCGACTGCAGGATGGAGGCCAGGTGTTTCTTCTCGCTCAGCAGTTCATTCCTGGCATGCTGTAGTTCTTTATAGTTTTTCTCTCCTTTTTTAAACAAGGGTTCCAATACCAGGATGACCAAACAGATGATGGCAACGATGAGCGATATCATCTTGCCCGCCTCGATGGTGGAGGATTCCTTGTTTTTTTCCAGTACGATGATGCTATACTGGTTCGTGATGTCACGCATCAGCGGCAAATACTTCTGTTCATTTTCCAGCATCTCCCGCAGGTATAATCTCCTGTTGATATTCAGCAACGCGGAGTCCGACTGCGCAATTTCCTGCCCGATCGCTAATAAACTCCTGTAATAGGGCCGCACGGACGACATCATCAGCCTGATCTTAAAAATAGACTGGGGCAGCGGTAATTGTGAGAGCTCCACCTGTTTTTGAAGAGATTCCTGTTGCTTTTGGAAAAGAGTAAGTGCGCGCCCCAGGCTGTCTTTCAGGATCTGCGATTCCTCCTCTCCCAATGCATCCCCGGTCAAAATGGCCACATCCTTTGAAATCAGCTGGCTAAGCGTCTGTTGTCTGCCCGCAACACTTTTGGCCTGTGCAAGTTCTTCATTTTCAGCTGTTTTAACATGCATCAGGTAATACCCAAAAAAATTGAACAGGAGAACGGTAGCAAAAAGGATGGCGGAAATGCGTATTAGTTTTCGGAAGGGGCTTTTCATGTTTTTTACGCGGATTACCTATTAAACGTAAAAATCAACGTTTTAAGTTTCCGGAAGCTTAAAAAAAACCCTTAGTTCCAAAACAAAATAAGAGGATGCCCTCAATTATTTAATATCCTGATTATTAATTAATTAAACTATAACGATCTCGCTAATAATTGATCGTCTGTTCCTCCATCAGGCTGGGGAGTTCCCTGAATTCGTACTGCTGATTGCGCAACTGGGGTTCAAAGCCTGCTTCCCGGATGGCCTGCTGTATACTCCGGCTGGTAAACCGATGGGGTGCACCCGCGGCACTCACCACATTTTCTTCCAGCATGATGCTTCCAAAATCGTTGGCGCCCGCGTGCAGGCATAGTTGGGCCGTTTGTTTACCCACCGTCAGCCAGGAAGCCTGGATATTCTTCACATTGGGCAACATGATGCGGCTCATCGCGATCATGCGAATATATTCCTCCGGTGTGGTCAGGTTGTGCACCCCCCGAATCCGGGTCAGCAGCGTATCCACATCCTGGAAGGTCCATGGAATAAAAGCCAGGAAACCTTTTGCATCAGCGGGTTTCTGGGCCTGTACATCCCGGATTTTTACCAGGTGTTCAAAGCGCTCGGCGATGGTTTCCACATGTCCGAACATCATGGTGGCTGATGTGGTGATCCACTGCTGATGTGCTTCGTGCATGATATCAAGCCACTCCTGTGCCCCGCATTTCCCTTTGCTGATCAGCCGCCTCACCCGGTCGACCAGGATCTCGGCACCGGCACCGGGAAGGGAATCCATTCCCGCCTCACGGAGTGCCATCAATACATCACGATGGCTCATCTTCTCCAGCTTGCATATATGCGCTACTTCGGGGGGCCCGAGAGTATGTAGTTTTAATGCAGGGTACAGCTGTTTCAGCTCCCTGAATAAGCCGGTGTAAAAGCCAAGTCCCAGCTGGGGGTGGTGGCCACCCTGCAACAGCAGCTGATCGCCGCCCCAGCGAAAAGTTTCCTCAATTTTTCTTTTATAGGTGTCGATATCCGTTATATAGGCATCCGGATGCCCGGGTACCCGGTAAAAATTGCAGAATTTACAGTTGGCGATACAGACATTGGTCGTATTCACATTTCGGTCAATCTGCCATGTTACCTTCCCGTGTGGTACCTGCTTTTTTCGCAACTCATCCGCCACATAACTCAATTCAGCAAGCGGGGCCCGTTCAAAGAGAAATACACCCTCCTCAACAGTCAGAAATTCCTTGTTCTGTGCTTTTTGATAAAGGCCGGACAACTCCATGGGCTGACACTATTTTGGGACAAATTTAGTGAAGGCGCGCGGTACGGCCATATTTTGTACAAATGGTTTGTTCCGTCTCCAAACTTTCGCTACATTTATTAGCTACTGCTTAAAGTCGGGATTGATTGCAGGTATTTATCGGTGTTACCGCATCGGACATGTGATCAGTAACACGGATCATTAAACCAAACTCCGTCATGCTTTGCCACAAAAACACCCTCCTTGCAGGGCTTACTTCTGCCATAAGTAAAACCCGTTTCCCCTGTATTGTATTTGTTTTCCTCCTTGCAAATTCATTTTCCGTGAGCGCCCAGGAGGAATTTATTCCCTCTCCTTCCACGTATATTACCAGCCTGCCATTCTCGACCTTTACGGGTGGTGTGGTGGTAGTACGGGCACAACTGGATGGCTACCCGGACTCCCTCAATTTTATCATGGACACGGGCAGCGGTGGTATTTCACTGGATTCTTCCACCTGCGACAGATTGCATATCATTTCCCAGCCTTCCGACAAAACCATCCGTGGAATTGCAGGCATCCGCAATGTTCGGTTTGTCTATAATCAAAAATTAAAGTTCAACAACCTGGAAGTAGACAGCCTCGACTTTCACGTAAATGATTATGAAATCCTCAGCGCCGTGTATGGCGACCGGATTGATGGGATCATCGGTTACACTTTCTTTTCCAGGTACATCGTAAAAATTGACTACGACAGTTCCAAATTGCAGGTATATTCAAAAGGATACATGAAATACCCGAAGGGTGGATATCTGCTAAAACCCTTTCTTGTAAACCTTCCGATACAATCGGCCAGGATAAGAGATGCCAACGACATGACTGCCCGGTTTTATTTCGACACGGGCGCAGGTCTTTGCCTCTTACTTTCGTCCGACTTTGTTTCCGACAGCAGTTTGCTCAGCAGCAAGAAGAAGCCCTTCCTCACACAGGCCGAAGGGTTGGGCGGAAAAACCACTATGAAAGTAACCACGGTTAAAGAGTTCAAACTGGGACCCTACAAGTTTAAGAATGTGCCCACCTATATTTTTGACGACGAATACAATGTTACCTCCTACCCCTACCTGGGTGGTCTGATCGGCAACGATATCCTGCGTCGTTTCAACATCATCCTCAATTATGATCACCGCGACATTTACCTGGTCCCCAACAGCCACTTCCGGGACCCCTTTGATTATTCTTATACGGGTCTTGGTATCTATTGGATAGATGGCGAAATAAAAGTGGGGGATGTGATGAAGGATTCGCCGGCGGATAAGGCTGGTTTTAAGGTTGATGACATCATCATTTCCATGAACAATACCTTCAGTAAAAACATACAGGCGTATAAAACCATCCTGCAAAATATGGGCGAGCGGGTTAAGGTCATTGTCAAACGCGGTTCCTCGCTGGAAGAGCTTGTGCTTCATATAAAAAGCATCTACTAAATAGTTTTGGGCCCCTGTTTCGCAACTCTTCTTTATTTTGCAGTTCTTTTCTATTTCAAAACCATGCCCTTTCCGGAAGCGGCAGAGGGGATAAGTGCCTGTGATTATGATTCAATTCCAAAGATTCCAGCTACAAAACGGGTTAAAAGTAATTGTGCACGAGGACCATTCTACGCCCATGGCGGTGCTGAATGTTTTATATGATGTAGGCGCCAAGGATGAAAACCCGAATAAAACAGGGTTCGCACATCTTTTTGAACACCTCATGTTTGGGGGCTCCAAACACATCGCTGATTTTGAAACACCGCTGCAACTGGCGGGTGGTGAAAACAATGCTTTTACCACCAACGACCTGACAAATTATTATATCCAGTTGCCCGCAGAAAACCTGGAGACTGCATTCTGGCTGGAAAGCGACCGGATGTTATCCCTCGCCTTCAGCGAAAAAAGCCTGGAAGTGCAGCGCAAAGTAGTGTGCGAAGAATTCAAGGAGCACTATATCAACAAACCTTACGGCGACGTGTGGTTCAAAATGAGAGAACTTGCCTACAAGGTCCATCCCTATCGATGGATGACTATTGGCAAGGAGCTCAGCCATATCGAAGGTGCAATGCTCTCCGATGTAAAAAGTTTCTTTTTTAAACATTATCGCCCGGTAAACGCCATCCTGGTAGTGGCCGGACATGTAAAGACCGACCAGGTATTGTTGCTCTCGGAAAAATGGTTTGGCGGCATTGCCTCCGGCGAAAAATATACAAGACATCTTCCCATAGAACCCAAACAAACGGCCGCGCGCAAACTGGAAATAAAAGCAGATGTTCCGCTGGATGCATTGTACAAATGCTATCATATGGCTGCGCGCACGGATGACCGGTATTATCATACGGAACTGATCACCGAAGTTTTGGGCGGCGGCGGCTCTTCCCGGCTGCACCAATCGCTCATCAAAGAAAAAAAACTATTCAGCCAGCTGGAATGTTATCAAACGGGTTCCAATGATCCGGGCCTGGTGGTGGTCGAGGGCAAACTGATAAAAGGCGTGTCGATGGAAACAGCCGATAAAGCTGTGGAAGAGGAAATGGACAAGATCATGTCTGCCGCCATCGATGAAAAAGAACTCACCAAGGTTAAAAACAAAACCGAGTCCGCTATTCTTTTTGAAGACATGAGCGTGATGAACCGTGCCAACAGCCTGGCCATTTATGAATTGCTGGGCGATGCAGGCATGATGAATACCGAGCTGGAGAAATACCAGTCCGTTTCAGCGGAGGAGATGCTGCAGACCAGCCGGCAGATATTTGACCCGGCCAACTGCAATACCATTTATTATTACAGCAACAATTAGAGATGTTAGACACAAAAATTATTCAGCCCTCCGTGCTCGACAGAACCATTGCACCGCATATTACCGATGCGGTGGAGTTTGAGCTGACCCTGCCTCCCTATGAAAAGTACACGCTGAAAAACGGTATAGAATTGTATTCCATCAACCTGGGTACACAGGAAACCATGATGGTAAACTGGGTCTTCCATGCAGGCAATTGGTATGAAGAAAAAAAACTGGTGGCCGCCGCTGCGAACTACCTGCTGAAAAACGGGACCAGTAAAAGGAATGCTTTTTCCGTCAACGAGCATTTTGAATACTACGGCTCCTACCTGAACCGATCCTGCCAGTACGAAACCGCCGAGATCAACCTGCATTGCCTCACCAAACATGTAAACGAACTGTTGCCCGTGGTCAGCGAACTGATCATGGACTCGGTATATCCTGAAGAAGAATTGGAGATTTTTCGGAAAAACATGCAACAAAGGTTGAAGGTAAGTCTCCTGAAAAGTGATTTTATCGCGGGCAGACTGATCGATTCCTATCTCTTCGGGTTTAATCATCCTTATGGAAAATATGCTTCGCTGGAAGACTACGCGGCCCTTCAACGCGATGAGATAAAAAACTTTTACCAGGAATATTACCAGCGCGGCAAGTGCATCATCTTTGCAGCCGGCAAACTTCCGTCTGACCTGGTTCCTACTATTGAAAAATATTTTGGGGGTTTGCCGCTGCGTGGGGCGACAGACAACGGCCAGCCAATCACCCATTCCATCGTACCGGCCACGCAAAAAAAATACCGTGTAACCAATGACCCCAATGGTGCACAGGGTGCTATTCGCATCGCAAGTCCTTTTCCGAACAGGCACCACCCTGACTTCCAGAAATTCCAGGTACTCAACAATATTTTCGGAGGCTATTTCGGGTCAAGGCTGATGACAAATATCCGGGAAGACAAAGGTTATACCTATGGCATTTATAGCTACCTGATGAACCTTACGCAGGAATCGGCGTTGCTGATCAGCACCGAAGCGGGTAAGGATGTATGTGAAGCCACGGTGGAAGAAGTGTACAATGAAATGAAAACTATCTGCAGCGAACCGGTGGACGCCGAGGAATTACAGGCCACGCGCAATTATATGATCGGGACCATACTCGGTGACCTCGACGGACCCTTCCAGGTAGCCGGCAGGTGGAAAAATATATTGCTGAACGGACTGGACGAAAA
>DATJYH010000300.1:0-7075 GCA_035499675.1 Puia sp. | reverse complement strand
GGCCATTTTACGGAGGGCTGGCATTGTCAAAACTGAGCGCGACGGAAAGTTTATTCATTACACCATTAACCATAAACGCATAGCGGAAATTATGAAATGTGTAGATGAATTAATTGATTAATATGTTGGCTCGATAGACCCGTAGCAGCGAGCCCTCCTTCTTTGCAAATCCACAGTCTTTGCGACCCTGCAACCACGACTGTCCACACTGCTTCCGGCTTTGGCTGTGATTGACTAATTTTGCAAAAAACAAGAAGGATGTATATCCAGCAATTATATACCGGTTGCCTCAGTGAGGCCGCTTACTATATCGAGAGTGGGGGCGAAGCAGCGATCATCGACCCCCTGAGAGATATCGAAGTGTACATCGACCTGGCCAGGGAGCGAAATGCCCGCATCAAATACATTTTCGAAACACATTTTCACGCAGACTTTGTAAGCGGTCATCTTGACCTTGCGAAAGCCACACAGGCTCCAATCATTTATGGTCCCGACACGGATACCCATTTTCCTATCTATAAAGCAAAGGACGGGGAAGAATTTCCGCTGGGTGAGTTGCGTATCGAAGTATTGCATACCCCGGGACATACGATAGAATCTTCCTGCTACCTGGTAAAAGACAGTACGGGAAAACCTCACGCCGTTTTTACCGGTGACACTTTATTTGTGGGGGATGTAGGCCGGCCAGATCTCAGCAGCGGAAACCTGGGCCGGGAGCAACTCGCTTCCATGCTATATGACTCACTTCAAAAAAAAATCATCCCGCTGTCAGATGATGTAATCGTGTATCCGGCGCATGGTCCGGGCAGTAGTTGCGGCAAAAACCTGGGACCAAATACACATAGTACCATCGGGGAAGAAAAACAAACCAACTATGCGCTAAAACCTCAAACAAGAGAGGAGTTTGTGGAGGCAGTGACCAACGGGCTTGATACACCCCCCCAGTATTTTCCCATCAATGCAAGGATCAACAGGGAGGGTTACGAAAGCCTCGACGATATATTGGAAAACGGGTTGAAACCGTTGGACATACCTGGTTTCAAGAAAAAAATGGTTGCGGATGAGACCATCATCCTCGACTCCAGGGAGGCTCCGCTGTTTACCGAAGGTTTTGTACCGGGATCCGTCAATATCGGTCTCAGCGGCCGTTTTGCGGAATGGGCCGGTAGCTTGTTGCCATTCGACAAACCCATGTTGCTGATTACGGAAGAAGGGAAGGAAAGAGAAACGCTGGTTCGCCTGGCGAGGGTGGGTTTTTCAAATGTGCAGGGCTATCTGCAGGGTGGTTACGCTGCCTGGAAAGCGGCCGGAGAGCAGATTGATATGATCATCAATGTGGAAGCCGATGAGTTGGCACTGGACCTTCAGTTTGACCGAAACCTGGTGGTCATGGATGTCCGGCGCGAGGCCGAATTTGCGGATGGGCATATCCGTGGTGCAATCAACGTACCGGTCAGTGAACTTACCGACCCCGGAAGCATGGCAGGCATCGAAAACAATCACAACCTGTATATACATTGCGCCGGAGGATACCGGAGCATCATTGCCAGTTCCATGTTAAAAAGAGAAGGCTTCCACAATATTCGCAATGTACTGGGTGGATGGGCTTCGATCAGGGATCAAAAGGGCATTGACATCGTTAAGGAAAACAGCGTATTGAACTGATCCGCCATAGACGGATGGACACAGCACAACTTTTTTGCAGCAGGCCGCCTTCCACGCCAAAAATTATTGACCTGCAGGTACCGGAGGGTTTTCCACTCCTATCCACAATTTTTTGTATTCGTCTTTCCATGCATGCTTCCAGCGCCGGTGACTCCAGAGATACAATTCGGGTCGCTGGCGAACGACGCGCTCCATAAAGTTTATATAACGCCGGGTAAGTTCCCCTTCAGGCAGGGCAGCCGGTTCCTCGGCGCCCATTTCCATGACAGCATGGTAGTGTCCCCGGCGGGTTTTGTAAATATTGCCAAACAGCACAGGAATATTGCCGATCCTGGCTCCGCGCTCAGGCGCTTTCAGAAACGGTGTAGGATGACCGAAATATGGAAGCCAATATGAGCTTTCCGGGTTTCCCGGCGCCTGGTCTGCCACCAGCGTAAGCATATAAAGACTGTTGCGGAAAGGGAGAATCGAACGGTTCATTTGCGTGGCCGGAAGAAGGGCCGTCCCGGTCTTTGACCGTATCCGCAAAAACAAACGGTCAAATAATCGGTTGGATAACGGCATGTATACCACCAGGAAACGATAGTTGGTATAAAACGGCATGCCAACATTCGCCATTTCCCAATTGAACGTATGCCCCATGTGTACCTGGCATTTTCTGCCCTGCTCAAAAAACTGCTCATACAGCCGGGGATTATCCATGGTAAACCGTTTTCGTATAAATCGTTCGCCCGCCGAGGTGAGTTTTAATGTTTCAATAAAATTGTCTACAAAATTCCGGTAAAATGCCCGGGCAATGGCGTGCCGTTCCGCTGCTGACTTTTCGGGAAAAGCAATGGTGAGATTGTCCATCACGACCTTCCTTCGATATCGGGTCAAATACCACAACAACACAAAAATCACATCCGAAACCAGGTACAGCAGGCCCATGGGGAGAAGTGACAAGACATATAATAAGCCGTAGACAATGAAATACATCTGTGACAAATATACCGAATGATGGAGACAGCATACCGGGCGCGACCCGGATACGAAAAATATACTCCGGGAGCACTCCCGTCGACAACAAAAAATTTCGTCTTCTCTTATCGCTTATTTTTGCGTTTCTAAAATACCTGTTATGGAATACAGAATCGAAAAAGATACCATGGGAGAAGTAAAGGTTCCGATAGATGCATATTATGGCGCCCAAACACAACGCAGCGTAGAGAATTTCAAGATTGCGCAGGACATCAACAAAATGCCAAAAGAAATCATCCGCGCTTTCGCGTATCTCAAAAAGGCCGCTGCATTGACCAACCAGGAAGCAGGCGTATTGCCGGCTGAAAAGGCTGCGCTGATCGGACAGGTGTGCGATGAAATCCTGGCCGGTAAACTGGATGCCTGGTTCCCCCTGGTGGTATGGCAAACAGGAAGCGGCACGCAAAGCAATATGAATGTAAACGAGGTGGTCGCATACCGGGGTCATGTGATCCATGGTGGAAAATTGACCGATAAGGAAAAGTTCCTGCACCCAAATGATGACGTCAACAAGTCCCAGTCATCCAACGATACCTTCCCAACGGCTATGCACATAGCCGCCTATAAGATACTGGTGGAAACCACCATCCCCGGGATCGAGAAATTACAAAAAACCCTGGCGGAAAAAAGCCGCGGGTTTATGAAAGTGGTGAAGATCGGGCGTACGCATTTCATGGATGCCACCCCCCTTACGGTAGGACAGGAGTTTAGCGGATATGTATCACAGTTAGAACATGGGTTGCGGGCCATTAAACATACCCTGCCCCATTTGTCGGAGCTTGCCCTGGGAGGTACGGCGGTGGGGACCGGCATCAATACACCTCCGGGATATGCGGAAAAAGTGGCGGCCAGGATTGCATCGGTCACCGGGTTGCCGTTTGTAACCGCCGAAAATAAATTCGAATCCCTGGCTGCGCATGATGCCATTGTGGAAGCGCATGGCGCGCTCAAAACCGTGGCAGTAAGCCTGATGAAGATCGCCAATGACATACGTATGCTTTCATCCGGCCCCCGCAGCGGCATTGGTGAAATATTTATCCCCGATAATGAACCGGGTTCGTCCATCATGCCCGGCAAGGTAAACCCTACCCAGTGCGAAGCACTGACAATGATCGCTGCACAGGTCTTGGGCAATGATGTAGCCATCAATGTAGGCGGAGCCACCGGCCATTTTGAGCTGAATGTATTCAAACCCGTGATGATCTATAACTTCCTGCATAGTGCGCGGCTCATCGGGGATGGTTGTGTCAGCTTCAACGACAAATGCGCCGAAGGCATTAAACCGATTGAAGCGAATATCAAAAAACATGTCGACAATTCGCTGATGCTGGTAACTGCCTTAAATACACACATTGGCTACTATAAAGCGGCCGAGATAGCACAAAAAGCGCTTCACGAAGGCACCACACTCAAGGAAATGGCCGTAAAGCTGGGCTATGTTACACCCGAACAATTCGACGAATGGGTGGACCCGGCCAAAATGGTGGGAAAGATTGATTAGCCGCGTACAGCCGGGTAATTTGAAATTAGATTGAATTGGAAACCGCGCAAGTCATCGTATGACGATCTTTTCAGTCGTAACATTGGTGTCATAGCCATTGTACAGCCTGAATGCATATACCCCAGGCCGTAAGCCGCCCACATAGATGATAAAATTGTCCTGGTCGCTGGCCTGTTGCAGCACGAGGCGACCTGCCATGTCAAACATCTGAACCTGGAAAGGTTTGTGCAGCCCGGTCCGGCAAAGCACATGCAATACCTGGGAAGTGGGGTTCGGGTATACCAGCGTGGCGGTAACGTTGTTCACCGGCTTTTCCGGTACATAGTTGTTCTGATACAGAAGTGTTTCCAAAAAAACCATCCTGAGAATATGACCGGGCGTTTTGGTGGCTACCTGTTTCCCCGTAAAACCACCTGTGGGACCGGAGGTAGAACCGGAACTGTCGATGGCCAGGAAGATGGTATCGCCGGTGGGCGCGATGGCGATATCGCGAATCCGGTAATCGTGCAGGTAGGGAATGGTGTCCGTAATCTGCGGCGTGCTCGAACTGTCGATATGGTCACCCGCGGCTTTTAATTGCAACCGGTACATCCCCAGTTTGAGAGAAGTTACCAGCAGCGAGTTATTCCATCCCGGTATACCCATCTTATCATAGTAGTCAATGCTCGAAGGAGCAATGGTAGGCCAGGTATAGTTGCTGACGGAACTGGAGGGAACCGCCGGACCCGACACGTTAAAAAAGGAAAATATCGGCTCAACAACATTGTTGGCCGTACAGAAACTGGTTTCATTGTGCACAAGCTGGTTGGCCAGGTAATCGTTGTTGGGGTTGGCATCGGTATCGTTGTAATTGTTGTCGCACATCCCGGCCACCTTCGGCCATCCATAATTGTTACCTGCCTGGATGATGTTTACTTCGTCGTCGGATTTGTCGCCATGCTCGGAATTGTACAGTATCCAGCTGCCATTTACATTGGCCCACACCAGCCCCTGGCTGTTGCGGTGGCCGAATGACCATACCGCGTTCACCTTGCCGGTTGATGAGTTGTGAAAAGGATTGCTGTTGGGTATCCACTGGTCGTAAGCACCATCGTCCACATCGCCGTCCTGCACGGTATTCAGCCGGAGAATCTTACCCTCATAGATATCCGTATTTTGGGCATTGTTGGTCCGGTAACCATTGTTGAACTGACCGGCGCCCTGGTCACCGATGCTGTAGTACAGGTAGTAGTTCCCGTCGCTTTCCGCCACCGGGCTGATCTTTAAACGACCGGAGTTGTGATCATTGCTTCCCGACAATCCATCCATAACGATGACCGGCGAGCCGAGTGAATGGTTGACAAGGTCATAGGTATACCGGAGGATCTTGGTTTTATAATAACAGGGCTGGTTGGTAATAGAACCGGCTCCCGCGCAGGCGCTGTTATTGGGTGTACCCGTAGTAGGATATACATAGTATACCAACGCAACATAAACATAAGGGCTACCCGAAAAAAGGTTGGGATGGATGGCCAGGCCCATGAGTCCGCCCTGGGGTGCGGGATAGCCATTGGGAGGACTGTAATAATCAAAATTCATGAGGCCGGATAAATCCAGCAATACCCTATTCCCTTTATTACCCGGGTGAATCTTCCATATCTTATAGCCATGCGCCTCGGTTATCCAAAGTGAGTCGTCGGGTCCATAGGTAATCTCCCAGGGAAAGCTAAGGCCCTTATTGTGAGCGGGAATATCATACAAAGGATACAGGGTGTCGATCTTGAAGGTTTGGCCATTGAAGGTAACAACCTGTGAAAAGCATACGGCTGATAACAATAAAAGACATAGAACGAGCAGGCCGGGCTTTTTCATCGGGTACTTGGATTTAGTGAGCAGGACGCTTAGGGACTCACCACGCCGCCGCTTTTCTGTGAAACAGCGGGCGATAGCAAAAACATACTGCCGGATGCCTTACAAGGAACAATAAATATACCAAACAGGGGTTGACAACCAATGAAAAGACCCCTGTGGTGTCCTGAATTTTCACTATCCGTGATGGGGAACTCTACGTTCGTTTTCTCATATCAGGAACAGCTTCATTTATGGAATAAAGACCCGTTTGGGAACGCGGGAAAGCAGGAAACCAAGTGTTTTTTACAATACCTGGACCTTGTCATTGACCGTTGTGTCTGTTTCTACGGTGGTATGAGCAGTATCCGGGTTTTTTCGGAAGAATTTTTTCTGAAAAAGCAGGATGGCAATCACGCCTACGGAGATCGAAGCATCCGCGATGTTGAATACCGGGCTAAAAAATTCAAATTCGTCTCCGCCAACAAAGGGCAACCAGGAGGGATAATGGGTCCTTATGAGGGGGAAATATAACATGTCTACCACCCGCCCATGTAAAAAACCTGTATAACCCCGTGCTGGAAATATTTTTGCCACATGATCAAACGTGCTTTCCTCAAAAACCAGCCCGTAAAACATACTGTCGATCAGGTTCCCCAGGGCGCCGGCAAAAATCAGCGCCACACAAATGATGAATCCCTTGTGGTATTTCTTAAGAATGATGCTGCGGATATAAAATACACCGAATATGACCGCTGCCAGCCTGAACAGGGTAAGCGCCGTTTTACCCCAGTATCCTCCAAGGGTCTTGCCCCAGGCCATTCCCTCATTTTCGACAAAGTATATCTGGAATTTATTCCCGAATATTTTGATGCCATTGTCGTGGGGTGAAACGGGTATGTGGTAATACGGATCAAATGGGTGGCTCAGCGGCATATGTGTTTTAACCCAGATTTTCAGGGCCTGGTCCGCCACAATCACCAATAACACGATCAGATAAACATGTCTGGCTTTCACAGTTCTCGTTTTAAATTGGGCGTAAATATACTTAAATAGTTCGCA
>DATJYH010000299.1:0-9934 GCA_035499675.1 Puia sp. | reverse complement strand
ACCCAACCTGAAACAGGATGGTAAAAAAGTGATCGGGTACCGGGAAGCCATGTCCCTGCCCCAACAGCCCAAAAGCATCATCATCGTGGGCAGTGGTGCCATCGGCGTAGAGTTCGCTTATTTTTACCACAGCATGGGCACCAAGGTGACAATCGTGGAATTCCTGCCCCGGGTTGTCCCGGTGGAAGACGAGGAAATATCCAGGGAACTGGAAAAGATCTACAAAAAGAACGGCATGGAGATCTTTACCAATAGCGAGGTGACCAGCGTAGATGGAAGCGGCAGCGGTGTAAAAGCAAAAGTGAAGACCCCCACAGGAGAGATCACCCTCGAAGCGGAAGTCGTTCTCAGTGCTGTCGGCATCGCCGCCAACATCGAAAACATCGGCCTGGAAACGCTGGGCGTAAAGACAGAAAAGGGAAAGATCGTGGTGGATAAGTTCTACCAGACCAATGTGCCGGGCATTTATTCCATCGGCGACTGCATCCCGGGCCCTGCCCTGGCGCACGTAGCCTCCAAGGCCGGCATCATCTGCGTGGAAAACATTGGATACAACGAAAAAAAATACGCGCACCAACCCGAAGCCATGGACTTTGGCAATATTCCGGGATGTACCTACTGTACACCCGAGATCGCTTCGGTGGGCATGACCGAAAAGCAGGCCCGCGACGCAGGATATGAAGTCAAAGTGGGTAAATTCCCGCTCAGTGCTTCAGGCAAGGCTTCCGCAGCCGGACATACAGAAGGTTTTATCAAAGTGGTGTTTGACGCCAAATATGGAGAATGGCTGGGTACCCATATGATCGGCTACAATGTAACCGAAATCATCATCGAAACCGTGGTAGGCCGCAAACTGGAAACCACCTATCATGAAGTGCTCAACAGCATCCACCCCCATCCCACCATCAGTGAGAGTGTGAAGGATGCCATTGAAGTGGCTTATGGTGAAGCCATTCATTTGTAAATGTTGCAAAAGAATCCGGATATAAAGGCCCTGAACCATTCGGGGCCTTTGTTTTTCCAAGCCGTCCGTCCGTCGACCGCCGGATTTTATTCCTATCTTTCCTCCTTCAGCAATCTTCTTGTCATGACGATTCAGCCTTCCATATGGGAACAGGAAAGTTTTTACGCGCCGAGAGACGTGGTCGTTGTCGGCAGCGGCCTGGTAGGTCTCTGGTGTGTGTACTACCTGAAAAAAAAGCACCCGAAAATGTCCATCGCCGTCGTGGATCGTGGGATCATTCCAACGGGAGCGAGTACCCGAAATGCGGGATTTGCGTGTTTCGGAAGCGTAACTGAACTGATTGCCGATACCCGTAGCATGGGGGAAGACGGGATGCTGGAAATCGTGGAATGGCGATATAAGGGCCTGGAAAAAATAAAAAAATTGTTCGGCAAAAAACAGATCGGGCTGGAAGAACATGGCGGGTATGAACTGATAACGGCCGGCCAGGGTTTTGACCTCAACAGCCTGCGCACGCAGATCGACAACCTCAACGGGAAGCTCAAAAAAATAACCGGCCATGGCAAGGTATTTCGCCTGAATAACGGGCTGATCAACCAGTTCGGCTTTGCCGGCGTAAAACACCTGATCGAAAACAAACTGGAAAGCCAGTTGCACTCGGGCATGCTTTGCCAATCCCTGCTCCGGCTCGTGCAGGCCATGGGTGTCATGGTCCTGAACGCTGTGGAAGTTACCGGGTTCGAAAAAGGGTCAGTTGGTATGGACATCCATACCCGGCAGGGATTTCGCCTGCAGGCGGGCCAGGTGCTGATCTGCACCAATGCATTTGTCCGTCAACTCCTGCCTGACCTGGATGTGGAACCCGCCCGGGGGCAGGTTTTGGTAACCGCGCCCCTTCCGGCGCTGCCTTTCCAAGGAACTTTTCATTACGACGAGGGATACTATTATTTCCGCAACCTGGGAAACCGCATCCTGCTCGGCGGAGCGCGCAACAAAGCCTTTGACGAAGAGCACACCATGGATTTCTCCACGAGCGACCGCATCCAGGGTGAACTCGAAAAATTTCTCCATGAAACCCTCCTTCCCCGCCAGCAGGGAAAAACGGTTATAGATTACCGTTGGAGTGGGATCATGGGGATCGGGAGCGGGAAAAAACCCATTCTCCGTCAATTGGATGACGGCATTTTCTGTGCGGTGAGGATGGGGGGCATGGGCGTGGCCCTGGCACCCGAGGTGGGAAAAAGCATTGCCGAAAAAATGGGCGGGTAATTCCGGGCAGGAAAGCGGTCAATCAAAGCTTCATCATCTTTGCCACTGACCGGCTGCTGCCGTCAATTTTGATCACATAATACATACCTGGTCCAAGCGTGCTGACATTGACTGCCTGTACGGCTTGGTTCAAACTCGTTGTCATCACCCGTTGTCCCATACTGTTATAAATTTCAAGCGTCATGCCCGTATGGATGGTCTCCGAGCTTTGTACGTAGATGACCGAAGAAGCAGGATTGGGATAAATGCTGAGCCTGCCGCCGGCAGCTTCCTGCACCGATCGCGTAGCGGGCGTATCCGGCATGGGGATGGCAGTAAGTACCTGGGTAGACAGCAGCGGGTACCTGGGCCCGCCGGGTGCGAAGATCGCACGCATCCGCTCGGTTTGTCCATTGGTAAACAGGTTCATGCAATTATCGTTCGTAAAATCCATGTAGTTCATATACATATCCCCGTAAGGACCGGATCCGCAGGTAACGGCGATGGCAGATGGACAACCATAGTTCGGCCCCTTTTGAGGAGGCGTATCGGCTACACGATCATCCCCGCAGATGGCATCACCCCAGGTATGGATCAGGTTGAGCCAGTGTCCTATTTCATGCGTGGCTGTACGCCCGCCATTAAATGGGGCGGCTGCGGTACCGGTGGTCCCAAAAGCACTATACTGCACCGTTATACCATCCACGGCCTTGGGCCCTCCCACCACGCTGGAGTAGCCAAGTATGCCGCTGGTCAGGCTCACCACCCAGATGTTGAGGTAGTTGTCGCAATCCCAGGCGTCGTCCCCGCCCCTGGCGGAGTATTTCATGTCGTCATTGATATTGAAAGCCTGTATGGGCGTGTATTTCCTTATAATTCCCGAGCAGGCATAACCGTTAGGGTCCATCCGGGCAAGTTCAAACTGGAAACCCGGGTCTGCAGCAAAGGGTTTGAAAACATCCGGGGTACGCACCGTGTCAGCATTCAACCGCCTGAAATCCTTATTGAGTACATCTATTTGCGAACGGATCTGCGCATCGCTGATATTCTGGGAAGCATTGTTGTAGAGCACGTGTACAATCACCGGGATGGTGACGATGTCCATACCGGTGCTGGTGCTGGTATTGGCATTGCCATTGACCTCGGTTTTATTTCTATTCAGGAAATCGCGGGTGAAAGTCTCTATTGCCTCGATACGGGCAGCGAGACCGGGAGTATGCGCAATTAGTTGCTCCCTGTATTCGGAGGAATAACATACCTGCTGGCAAACCGCGGGCAAAGACAGTAAAAATAACCCCAGTACAAATAAACCTGTTCTCATGAAAACGTTTTTCAAACCGCTCTTTCACAAGATTGGAGGGCTGCATCATAAGAATTGAATTTTCCCCAACGGGAACAACAGATATTGGAATGGGAGGCCTGGTAACAAGAAAGACGATAGCCGGGAACACAAACAGACCAGGAAGATTGATGGATTTTAAAAGAGAAGCCTAGGAGATTGGATGGCAGCTCTGAAAAACATATCCAACTGCTGGGATATTTGTCGGATATATCACCGGGGAGTAAACAAAAAATTCAGCATTGGGAAACACGGTGGTAATCAGACGATAAGCTGTTGTAAAACAATACATTTTTCCCGAAAAATCAAAATTTTTAAGCTATTATTTACAAACATCGGCAGGATATCATGACAGAGGAACTTATTTTTGCCCTTTACCCGGCACATATGAGCAAAAAGCCCCTGTACATCCTCCTGATCCTCCTTGTCAGCGCCTGTGGCAATACCTCCAATTCCTCCAGTTCCAGCATCAATGAATCGGCAACTGATATCACCCCACCGGTGATCAGCTACGATGTGGTCAATGAATACCCGCACGACACCACCTCCTATACAGAGGGTTTCCTGGTACATAATGGCCAGTTGTTTGAAAGCACCGGCGCTACTGATCTGGTACCCAGCACCCGGTCGCTGTTTGGCGCAGTGGATCTCAAAACGGGAAAAATCATTGTGAAGGCAGAGCTGGACAAGAAAAAATATTTTGGGGAAGGCATTAGTTTTCTCAATGGGAAGGTTTACCAGCTGACATGGAAAAACAAAACGGGTTTTATTTACGATGATAAGACATTCAAAAAACTGGGTGAATTTACCTTCCCGATGGAGGAAGGCTGGGGAATGACCACCGACGGAACCTACCTGATTATGAGCGACGGGAGCAGCAACCTCAGCTTTCTTGACCCGAATAATTTTAAATTGATCAGGGTACTGGGCGTAACGGACAACAACGGACCTGTAAACAACCTCAACGAACTGGAGTACATCAACGGGTTTATCTACGCGAACATTTACCAGACCACCTATATCGACAAGATCGATCCCTCCAGCGGCAGGGTGGTTGGGAGAGCTGATTTCAGCAACCTGAAAAAAGAAGCCGAATCAAAATATCCCAATGCAGAATACATGAATGGCATCGCTTATGATTCCGCCGCCAAAAAAGTCTATATCACAGGCAAACAGTGGCCGAATATTTACGAAATCCGGTTCAGGAACTAGTTAAACCGCAGCCACATAAACAAGCGAGCTGCAGCGTTCACGATTGGCCAGTGCCTGAATATTGGAGATGGCTCCCCGCCAAAACCCTGCAACTACATTTCCCTTACCGTTTTTATATTTTTCGCTTAACAGGCTGATGTAAAATGCATCGAACCACATGGGGCGGATGGCCTGCAGCGAAAGTGCATGGGCTTTGAACAGGCGTTTCATGGAGTCAGGTGAAAAATGATACAAGTGCCTGGGCACATCATAAGCCGCCCAATTACCCTGGTAAATACGCGCATCATAGGATGTATAATTTGGCACTGCAATAAAAATGCGGCCACCGGGCTTAAGCAGATTTTTTAAACGTTCCAGATAATTGTGCAGATCATGCACATGTTCCAACACATGCCAAAGCGTAATGGCATCGTAGGAATGCCCGGGCTCGGTGGCCAACGCCTCGATGGGTTTTAAGTCTACCTGGTGCCTCGAAGCGGCGATCGCTCTTGCCTGTTCATCAGGTTCCAGCCCGGCGGCCTCCCAGCCAGACTGCTGCATGTAATGGACAAAAGCGCCGGTGCCCGCACCGATATCGAGCAGCCGTCCGTTTCTTTTGGCCGTAGCAGATACCAACAGCTTTCTTTTGTCGCCCAGTGTTTTTTTCCGAACTATGTGGTAAAGCCGGTTGATCAATCCCTTACTGGTATCTGTATGCGAAATGTACGATTCGGCACGATAATAGGCCTGCATTCCCTTTGCATCCGGTATCCGCTGCGTAAAGCGAACTGTGCATTCCCGGCATTCCCAGATCTCAAACAATGCATGGGAAACGGTATGATCGAGCGCTGTCAATGCCGGCCCTATATTTTGCGAATGACAAACCGGGCAATCGGTGATTCGGATAAATGATGATTCCATCGTGATATAAACTGATAAAACCCGGGGGAAGGCCTGCCATATACCAGGCAACAATAATCGATGACCCCGATCAGGTATGGAAGCCGGGCGCCCCCACCCAGCCGGGCAAATTCTGCAGGCGGCTATTATTTCTCCACTTTTAGCAATTGTTGGTTTCCTACCGCCTCAGTCTGCCAACGGTGGGAAGAAAAATGAAATAACAGTACCAGCAACGCAATGGCACCCAGGATGATGGCATACAACCACCACCGGTCCCTGGTCTCCTGCTCCTCGTCCTGCTGTAACCATTGATTCATTTCAAAATTCGTACGTTCGGTATCACCAACGAGCAATACATGTTTTGCATCGGGATGAATGACCTTCCGGGCCTGCACCGGTTGCAGGAAAAAAGGATTGCCGAGCGAGGATTCCAACACCACATTGCCTTCCTCATCTCTCTTTAGTTCTCCCACTCCATCCCAGGCCAGCGAACCCTGGTAATGGATCTTTTCACGCAACTCAAAAGAAAATTCTGTATACCAGCGGATCGCTTCAAAATCCGCCATATTCTTTTCCGTGGCCAGGTAGGAAAAAAATTCCTTGTCGGGCGCGTCAAAATATTTATCAAATCGGAAATAGTACAGTGGGGGCAGCAAATTCTTGGTACTGTTGTCAATACTCGCAGGAAGGGTTTCCATATAAATGGTCCCCATTCCCGGTATACTGATGCTTTTGTGCTGGAACAAATAACTGTTCAATACATCAAACATGTAAGTACCCGTTTATACCACGAAAGAACGGAATTTTGGGGAGAATAAAAAACGGGATGCGGGATACGGGATGCGGGATACGAGACAGGTGATGCGTACGTCGATATCGCCGAAGGTTATCTGCTTATCTCCACGAAAATGAACGAAATCTATTCTGTTGCTAAATTTTCCCCAGATGCTTCCCGTATCCCGTATCCCCTGGTCACCTCTGTCCGAACGAAAATACAATCCCTCCCAGGATGTTGAAACCATAGCTTTGGTACTGGTTCCAACGTTCATAGTGGTCGTTCAGGATATTATTCATTTGAAACCACAGGTTTAACTGGCGGGTTATACGAAACTCGATGCCGCCATCCAGGTCAAATCCACCATTGCCATAATGCGCAGTCCCGTCTGTGGCTCTGAATGCCGCACCCTGGAAGGCCCACAAATCTCCCTTGATCCAGAGATCTTTCAACAGCTGCCACCGGAATGCAACGGTAAACTCGAGTGGAAGCAATCCCCAGGCCTTTGCCTCGTGTTGCAATTCGAAGTATTGATTGACGGTAAGTCCCGCCGTGGCATTGAACGCTTCTCCCTGTGTATACCCAATTTCGCCATGCATGTTAAATGCCTGGAGGTTGGTCTCATTACGGATCACGAAAGATTTGCCATCAACGCTATCATTCACAAACAAAGGCATATTCCAGTATTGTGCCAGTCCAGCCTTGACGGAATAAGTAACATGGTTGTTCAGCGAGCCCTTGATACCTCCGTATAATTCTTCCACCCGCGTGTTCAACAGGGAATCCGGTTGTGCCAGCCAGGGATTGATAGAGGCATAGCGCTGGTAACTGCCTTTTTCATAATATCCGATCCACCCGGCCTGGAAACTGATTCGCTTGTCCTTGGTGCTGATGTCTGCCAGGAAATTAGGCAGCAGGTTAAATGCCTTGTGATCCCATGAAGGTGTCAGCTCCACCTGCAGGTTGACCAGCGGTGATTTGTACAACAATGCAGGCGATACATAATACAGGTTATTCTGGGTAGATGAGACACTGTTATTATTCAGGCTATAATGCGTCAGGTCCGCCGTAAACGCCAGGTTGAAAGCAAAGTTTTTCCCGATCGTTTTTTCAAGCGGAAGCCTAAGTACAGAATTGGTCTCGGTAGCCTTGGGCGAATGGTTGTCGTTGAAAACCGACACGTACAGACTTGGATTATAGCTCAGGCCGAATTCTGTTGGGATGGTGTTCCGGAAACCAAGTTTACCATCAAAAGTCTGGAAGCGTTGCTGCAGGTCAGACTTATCAAATTTTAAAGTGTCGGGCTGAAATCCATATAAGTAGTATCCATCGCTTCTGAAACCAAGTTTGCCATTCCACTCCAGGTTATTCTTTGTTTTAACGGTGCCGGTTAAGCCAACCGCGGTCAAATCATTTTTCTGATACGGCAGGCTGCCTTTTGCGGTATATTCATCGGCAACGGCGTTGAAGAAAGTACTTTTGCCGTCACCAAAACTAAAACCCGCCTTTATATCGGGTTGGTGTACGTTCCCGATCCCCACTTTAATGTAGTTGTCATTGTGCCAGGACACCAGTGAGTCGCCAGGCAATGCAACCGGCTTAAGTGCAGCAGGCTGATAGCTCAGGAATAAATATTGGGTGGGGATGGTATAATTCAACTTTGGCCTCGACGTATCTGATACCGGCGGCGCCGCGTTGAAATTGATTTTTGCTGCATCGCGTAATACGGGTTTGAAGGTGGACGTGATAACAATGGTTTTGCGCTTGGTGCTATCCTGTGCATGGGCACCAATACTGAAAAACACCAGCAGCGTCGCAAAAAAATAAACGGATTTCCGCATCATGTAGTTCATCTTCAATTGTCGTTGGTCAATTTGCTGCCTTTCTTCTCCTCTTCTATCACATCATTCAGCTTTTGTTTGGCCTGTTGCCGCAATTCCTCGATCTTGGTGCTCTCCGAAACACTCTGGAAAGTGGCCTTGGCGTTAAAATAGTCTTTCTCTTTAAGATAGATGTCCCCCAGCAGCAGGTAGGACCTGGTCACCCACTCTTCATAAGATCCCGATTTGTTGATCACTTCAAAGGCAGCTTTTTCGGCATCTTTCAACTGGTCTTGTTTGAACAGGCAATTTGCCACCTGATAACGGGCTTCTGCTCCATACGCTGCCTTGCTCAGGGATACAACCGCCCGATAGTATGGCAGGGCCGACTCGCATTGGTTGTTGGTCTGATACGACCGTGCAATCACCAGGTTTGCCAGGATTTTATCATCCGTACTCACTCCTTTTTGATTGAGAAGGTCATTGGCATTTTCTCCCGCTTCCGACCATTGTTGCAGTTCATATTGACTGCGCAACAATCCACGCATGGCTTCCAGCTTATTTTCCTGGGAGGTAGAGAAGTCCTTCAGTTTGCTGAAGTATTTCTCAGCCTTCTTATAATCTTTCAGGTAAAAGAAATTTATCCTGGCCGCCTGCAGCAGGGATTTCTCGCCAAATTTATTGGGTACCTTTTCGGCCACGGCCTCATAACCCGGAGCCGCCTTGGACCAGTCCTTCTGGTTAAAATAGATTTCGCTTTTATAGTAATTCGCCTCCAGTGCGGATTTACCATCGGGGAATTTTTTCAGGTAATCTTCAAATTTTTCAGCCGCCCCGGAAAAGTTACCATTGTTAAACTGCACTTCTGCTTCCTGGTAAGCGAGCTGATCTTCCTGGCTGGGTGAAACATCCACGCCCATATTCTTTGCAAAGTTTACATAGTCGGCGCTTTTCCCCTCTTCCACATAAATTATTTTAGCATTGTCCAGCGCATCCTGCGCCTCCGGCGAATTCGGGTATTGTTTCAGCAAGGCGTTGTACTGATTCAAGGCCTCCTTGTTGTTGTCAAGATTGTACCAGGCAATGCCTGCACGCAAATAGGCCCTGGGTTTCAATGCATCATTGTTGGTGGAACTGAGTACATTTTTAAGATAGGGGATCGCATCCCGGTATTGTTCGTTGGCCAGGTAGGTATTGGCCATTTCCATATTGGCATCCGGCACCAGGCTTGATGTAGGATACCTGCGAATCAGGGTTGCAAGCAGACTGATCTTTTCGCGGCCATTGTTGACGCCCGCAATCATCGCCTTCTGAAAAGTGGCATAGTCACCCGCCGGCCATGAAAAATCCAATACCTTGTTGTACATATTGAGCGCCGTGCCAAATTCCCTGCTCATGTAGTAACAATCAGCATCATGTACATAAGCATCCTGCTCAAGTGCAGGAGAATTGATCCTGGGTGTTTTTACCACCTGCTCAAAAAAACCCTGAGCCTGTTTGTAATTTTCTTTTTTTAGAAAACAATACCCAAGATTATATCGCGCATTGACGGGGTTTACTTCCCCATTTACAGCACCAAACTTCAGGTAGTCGAAATAATAGCGGATCGCATCATCGATCTTCCCCAGGCGGTAACTGATCTCTCCCTTCCAGAAAAGGATAAAGGGTTGTACAGCATCGTTGCCTGAACCCTTGAG
>DATJYH010000298.1:0-5168 GCA_035499675.1 Puia sp. | reverse complement strand
GATGCTTCGACTTATGGAGGAAGCGGGAAGATCCAATCCGCAAAACAAGAAATTTTAGTTTTGGCAGCAGGACAACCACCCGGTTCCATTGGAAACTATGAAAATCGCGCATCAAAAATTGGGTTATATTCACGATAATCCTGTGGCAGCAGGAATTGTCGAAAAACCGGAAGATTATTTATACAGCAGTGCAAGAGATTATCATGGGATGAAGGGTCTGATAGACATAGAGCTGCTGGATCCGCCGTTGATGTGACGAGGCACGAGTCGTCCCGGCGGAATTGAAAACTTCAAATTAATCAGCATTCGGGTCCGCCGGGATGACTCGCGCGGGGTTGGGGGAAGCTTGAAGTAGAATGTTACAGAGGAATCAAATTGACATTTAAAGCTTCCCCGTTTCACTGTGAAAGTCTTTTTTTTCCGCCATGGATTTGGTCAACATGGCTTCCATTTCACTGATCCTGCGCAGCTGGCTTTCCAGTTTTTTGTTGTGCTCGGATACATCCTGCAGGTCTTTGTTCAGCTCCTCCAGGAAACTGGTTTTTTTCTGCAATTGCGTGCGCTGGAAATTGGCTTCGCGGAGTTTATCCTCCGTGTCGGCCAGGATGCGGCTGAGCCGCTGGTTCTCCTCCCAAAGGGCTACCTGTTTTGACCTCACCTCATCAAATTCCTTCGACAGACGGAAATAGGAGGCATGCAGCTCTTCATATTCAATGGTACGCCCATGCGGCTGGGACAGGTGGGTTTCCAGTTTCTGTATTTTATCCTGCAACACGTTAAACTCGGCAAAGGCCTTGTCCATACGCTCGGTAATTTCTTCGGTGAGCCGCTGGTGCTGCCGCACCATGCTGATTTCGTTGTCTTTTTCCGATAAGGATTTACGCAATTCGCTGACCTGCGCATTCAATTGTTCATTGGCCCTTTGCACCTCCTGGTATTTGCGTTCGGATTCCTTTAGCAGCTGGATCTGTTCAAGCAACCGGTTGATATGCTGGTTGTGCTGGAACAAATTTTCCTGTGCCGATTTCAGCTGGCTCAGGTAATCATCACCGAACACGGTTGTTTTTGCTGTCGCAGGTTCTGCGGCGGGTTTATCCTGCAGGGTTTTGAATTCCTTCTGCAGCTCTTCCAGTTCTATGGATAATATTTGCTCGTTCTCTTTAGCCTCCGCCAGCCGGTCGCGCAGTTGTTCCAGCGCTTTTTCCTGCATGTCCATGTCGTTGTAATACTTCAGCTTCCAGTTGTCGTTGTCGCTGATGCCTTCCTGTTGGCTAAGGTGATCAAACTTCAGGGATTTCCGAGCGCTCCAGAAATAATGGAGGGTAAAACCAAGAACCAGGGCGCCAAAGAGAAAGATAAGAATCTCCGGGAGTCTTACGGTGAGTTGAAAACCAAGTATAAATAGTAATGTTTTCATAACGGTATGGTTCGGGGATAAGCCTCTTACCAAACAGAGTCAAACCGGATACAATTTTTGCAGGTTTTTTAAGGGAAGGTGGACGGGTGAGAAACGTAAAAAACCACACATATGGTGGTTTTTCAGGCTGACAAAATACTAAGCTTTCCGGAGATATACAAGTGCTCAGGCCACTATCTTTATTCTCAATGATTATCAGTCTGTTACAAGAGTTCCCACCTTCTCGCCGCGCACCACTTTCAGCAGGTTGCCGGGCCTGTTCATATCGAATACAATGATGGGCAGTTTGTTTTCCATGCAAAGCGTAAAGGCGGTCATATCCATCACACGCAGGTTTTGGGAAATGCAATCCTGGTAGGTGAGCTTGTTGATTTTTTTAGCCTGCGGATCTTTCTCGGGGTCTGCATTGTAAATACCATCCACCCTTGTTCCCTTCAAAATTACGTCGGCATTGATTTCAATAGCGCGAAGCGATCCCGCTGTATCGGTGGTGAAATAAGGATTACCCGTTCCGGCGCCAAATATCACGACCCTGCCTTTTTCCACATGCCGGATGGCGCGACGGCGGATATATGGCTCTGCGATCTGCTCCATTTTGATGGCGCTCTGCAAACGTGTAAATACACCTATCTTTTCCAGACCCGCCTGCATCGCCATACCGTTGATGACCGTGGCGAGCATACCCATATAATCTCCATGCGCCCTTTCAATACCGGTTTCTTTTTCATTCATGCCCCGGTAAATATTGCCTCCGCCGATCACGATGGCCAACTGAACACCCAGATCGGTAATTGTCTTCACGTCCTGCGCATACTGCGCGATCACCCCATTGTCAAAACCGAAGGTCTTATCACCCATCAGGGCCTCGCCGGATAACTTCAGCAGAACACGCTTGTATTTTGGCAGCATGCAGGAAAATTATTAGTAGTGAATGGTTTTCTGTTCCCGTATACAGGTCCCAGACGCCCCCGTTTCCACGTTGCAAAGAAAAGATATTTTTCAGGATAAATAAGGCGCATAAAAAAGGAGAGTGTGATACTCTCCTTTAACTTGTTTATCCTAACTGAACCCGCTTGAAGCCGGTGATCTTTACGGCAGGGTCTACAGACTTGAGGTAGTCCCCCACGGTCTTCGCTGCGTCCTTCACAAACGGTTGCGCGATCAGCGTGTTTTCCTTGAAAAACGCATTCAATTTGCCCAATGCGATCTTTTCAATCATTTCATCAGGCTTACCGGCCATTTTAGGATCATTTTTGATCTGGTCGGTTACTATGGATTTTTCCCGGGCAACTGTTTCGGCCGACACAGAGTCGGCATCCACAGCAACGGGATTCATGGCAGCGATCTGCATGGCAATATCCTTACCGGCTTCCAATACGGCCGGGCTGTTTTTGCTGAGTCCCACCAGTACACCCATGCGGTAGGCACCGTGGATATAGGCAGCAACGGCGTCTGCATCGATCCTTTCAAAACGTGCCAGCTGAATTTTCTCTCCAATGCGCGCCACCTGGTCGTTGATCTTATCCGCTACGGTAACTCCTTCCAGCCGGGAAGTCTGCAGCTCTTCGATTGTCTTTACATCGTTCTTCAGGGCCACCTGCATAATGCTTTGTGCAAAGGCCACAAAATCGGCATTCTTGGCTACAAAATCAGTTTCACAGGCCAGTGTAATGATCAAGCCGGTTTTCTGGTCGGCGCTTGTCTTAGCAATGATCACGCCTTCCTTGGCTTCCCGGTCGCTGCGGAGTGCGGCTACCTTTTGTCCCTTCTTACGCAGGTAGTCGATGGCTTTTTCAAAATCGCCATCGCTTTCCACCAGCGCCTTGCGACAGTCCATCATACCCGCGCCGGTTGTCTGGCGCAGTTTGTTGATATCTGCCGCGGTAATGGTTGTTGCGGTTGACATATATAATATTTTTTTTGTTAGAATATAGATTTAAAATTCCCCACCAGGTAACCATCGAATTATCTGCCCCCTGGACGCCTGGGCGAATTGGGAACGCGACGCTTGGGTGGGTTGGTACCTCTTACTTTTTCACCACTGCCACGTGAACGGCCGGCTTCGGTTTCTGCTTCTGCCAGCAGACGTGCAGCTTTCTTTTCATTTTCGTCGCCTGCTGCATCTTCTACATCCTCATCTTTGGCGGCCTGTCTTTCAGCCAGTCCTTCACCAATAGCGGCGGTAATGTAGTTGGCAATAATGGCGATGGATTTCGTAGCATCGTCGTTTGACGGGATGGCGAAATCAACTTTGTTCGGATCGCAGTTGGTATCTACCATACCAAAAGTAGTAATGCCCAAACGTTTTGCTTCGGCAAGAGCGATGTGCTCGTGACCAATGTCGATGATAAACAGGGCAGCCGGGATACGTCCCAGCTGGGCAATACCGCCCAATACTTTTTCCATCTTGTCCTTGTCGCGGGCAAGTGTCAGGCGTTCTTTTTTCGTGATGCTGTCAAAAGTCCCGTCGTTGAGCATTTTATCGATGCTCTGCATTTTCTTCACGCTCTTGCGCACGGTATTGAAATTGGTCAGCATGCCACCCAGCCAGCGTTCCGTAACAAAGGGCATGTTGATCTTTTTGGCACATTCGGTAACGATCTCTTTCGCCTGTTTTTTGGTACCGACGAACATGATCTTCTTACCGCTTTTCGCGATTTGTTTCAGGGCAGCGGCCGCTTCCTGCAGACTTTCGGTAGTCTTGTTCAGGTCGATGATATGAATGCCTTTCTTCTCGGCGAAGATATAAGGCAGCATTTTAGGGTTCCACTTCTTACGCAGGTGACCGAAGTGTACGCCTGCTTCCAACAACTGTTGCTGTAGTGAAGTATTTTGTTCCATGACTTATTGTATTGAATAGATTGTTTGATATAATTGCCTCAGCGCCGATCCCGGAGGCAACCAGCTGGAAAAATCCACTGGCTGCACCGTCGGTCCCAGCATCGTTTGTTAACGTTTGCTGAACTGGAAGCTTCTTCTTGCTTTCTTGCGTCCGGGTTTCTTACGTTCAACCGCCCTCGGGTCGCGACGCAGGAGTCCTGCAGCCTTCAAGGCTGGACGCCATTCGGCGTTTACTTCCAGCAGTGCACGTGCGATGGCCAGCTTACTTGCTTCAGCCTGTCCTTTTACACCACCACCGGCGGCATTGATCTTGACATCGTACTTGTCCAGGGATTCCACGGTTTTCAGTGGCAGTTCTACCTGGTTCTGCAGGTATACCAGCGTGAAATATTCTTTATAATCCTTGTCGTTTACCAGGATCTTTCCGGAACCCTTGCTGAGAAAAACACGGGTAACAGCTTCTTTACGGCGACCCGTTGCATTTTTTTGTTTTTCCATATTATATTAAATCAGAAAGTTAATGTTTGAGGTTTCTGCGCAATGTGCGGATGTTCAGCGCCGGCATATACAAACAGCTTTTTGAACATCTTGCGTCCGAGACGGTTTTTCGGCAACATCCCTTTTACAGCTCTCTCGATAACTGCTTCGGGACGACGTTTCAGCAGGCTTTTGGCCGCTTCTTCCTTTTTACCACCCGGGTACCCGGAGAAGTTGATGTAGATTTTTTCATCCAGCTTGTTTCCCGTGAATACTACTTTGTCGGCATTGATCACGACAACAAAATCGCCACAATCAACGTGGGGCGTATACAGGGTCTTGTTCTTTCCACGGAGCACCGCTGCGATCCTGGAACACATGCGGCCGACGGTTTGATTAGTACCATCCACAACATACCAGTTGCGATTGACGG
>DATJYH010000297.1:0-7471 GCA_035499675.1 Puia sp. | reverse complement strand
AGCGAACATGCAGGATCCATAGGTCGGTGCGCAGCTGGTATCTCAAAATAAACCTGACGGGCAAAAAGGGGAGGAACCGGTTGGCCACATTGCCGAAATTATAAAAGGGTGAATCCAGGATCAGGTAGCGCGGGTTGTTGTCGGAAGCTATCTTGCTGGCAAACCCGCTGCCGATGCTTCTCCCGTACACGATGATACGATCCTCAGCATACTGACCAGCCAGCGTCTGATACACATATTGCATGTCATTCAGCATCTCCTTTTCAGAACGTTTGCCCGTGCTCTTGCCAAAACCGCGGTAGTCGACCAGCACCACATCATAATTGTAGCGATAAAAATCCCGCGCATATTTTGCCCAGCCCTTAATGCTCCGGGTATTTCCATGAAAATAGAGGATGAGCCCAACGGGATTGCTGCGGTAAAAATGCAGTCCGTTGATCCGAACCCCGGGGGCGACATCAAAAAAAAGTTCCTTAAACGGGCTGTCGTACCGGTAGGTAAAATCCGCGGGGAGTTTTTCCGGTCTGAAAATAAACCGGTCCTGCAGGAAATAAGCTGTCACGCTCAACAGCAGGACAGCTGCAACAATATAGGCGATGATCAGGTACAAAGTTTTGGCGTTCGTAGCTGAAGATAACGAATGAGCAGAGAACCTCAAATTTCAGACGGTATCGCAAAGGATGATTCCATGATACTACGCCGCCAGCTGGCTATTTTCGGGGGGTTATAGCTCTGCAACTCTTTTCAGGTTGAGATCGGGCAGCGGTGATACGATCAGCGGGAATTTTTCGACGGTTACATTGGAAGGATCAAGGCCAAAACCCCGTTCTTCTGAAAGACTGACTTCTTTCAACCAGAAATACAATTTCATGATGATCCGCTCAAAGAAGGGCAGCTCATTGTCCTGGCTTAAATATTTTTCCATCACGATGATCTGGAAATCTCCCACCACATTGTTGCGTTCCAGGGATTCATACCGGCTGGTGATGTTGACTTCTTTGTTGTTGACCAGGTCTTCCACCACTTTGCGGAACATCAGGTTTATCTTGGGTTCTATACGGAACCCGAGCCTGAATTCCACCCGTATGATATCGTTGGGGATGATATGATCCACGGAGTATTCTGCGGTATAAGGATCGTCGAGCGTGTCGATGTGTACAAACCAGTAGATGTCGGCCCGCTTGGGTTTCTTATTGAGTATGGAATAGATGATCTTATGTTCAATTTCTTTCGGGTTGTTGGCGCTGGTCATGTACACCAGGTGGGTGGCAAACTTGGGCACTGACCGGTCATTGCTCAGCTCCTGGATCTGGGGAATATAGTGTTCCATCCGCACGAATTCCACATAACGGTTTTTGATTTTGCGCGACCGGAACCAAACATACATCACCGAAAAAAGCCCGCCCCCTACAAGCAGGGTCACAAAACCTCCGTGTTTGAATTTATCCAGGTTCGCGAAGAGAAAGCTGCACTCAATGGTCAGGTAAACTGTCAGGTACAGGTAAATCAATACGGATCTGGTTCGCCGGGATACCAGGTAGTTGGCAAACAATAGGGATGTGGCCAGCATACACAGGGTAATGGCCAATCCGTAGGCGGCCTCCATGTGCGAAGAACTTTTAAAATAAAGTGTAATACCGGCACATCCGATAAACAGCAGGAAATTGATGGCCGGGATATATAACTGCCCTTTTTCTTCGGTGGGATAGGCGATCCTGAATTTTGGCCAAAGGTTGAGCCGCATGCTTTCGCTGATCAGGGTAAACGACCCGCTGATCAGGGCCTGGCTTGCAATGATGGCGGCGGCTGTGGCAATGATGATACCGGGGACGAGGAACCAGGGGGGCATAATGCTGTAAAAAACGCTGCCTTTGGCGGTGTCGAATATATTTCCCTCATAGTGGGCCAGCAACCACGCTCCCTGGCCGAGATAGTTCAGGATCAGGCAGAATTTTACATAGATCCAGGAAAAACGAATGTTCTTCCTGCCACAGTGCCCAAGGTCTGAATAGAGCGCTTCGGCACCGGTGGTACAAAGGAATACGGCTCCCAACAGCCAGAATCCTTTTGGGTAGGTGGTCAGCAGTTCGATGGCGTAATGCGGGCTGAGTGCCCTGAAAATATGCAGGTCATCCAGCAGGTGGTTGCCGCCCAGCACTGCCATCATGGTAAACCACCCAAACATAATGGGGCCAAAAAGTTTTCCGATGGACTCCGTGCCAAACTGCTGCAGGAAAAACAGGATGACCAGTATCCCGATAACGATATACACGATGGTGTTCTGTTCCACATCCTTCAATGCCGGCATCTGGCGTAGCCCCTCAATGGCCGAGGTCACCGAAATCGGGGGGGTGATCATACCATCCGCCAGCAGGGCAGCACCACCAATCATGGCCGGGATGACCAACCATCTTTTTTGCCGTCGTACCAGGGCATACAGCGAAAAAATTCCACCCTCACCCTTATTATCGGCCTTGAGCGTAAGCCATACATATTTTACAGTGGTTTGCAGGGTCAATGTCCAAATTATACAGGACAGGCTGCCTAAGATGAGTTTTTCTGAAATGACTCTCCCGGAAACAATGGCATTCAGTACATACAGGGGGGAAGTTCCGATGTCGCCGTAAATAATGCCCAACGCAATAATCAGATTTGCGAAGGTAACTTTGTTAATCTGTTTGCTCACGGATGAGTCAGTTAATATATTCGTTTTGACTAAGGGTCGTTATTATGTGCAAGCAATTGCGTGTCAGCCCGCGCTGGCTCAAAGATATATGGAAATAGCTGAATTCGATGAAGCAATTTTTTAAGAATTCATATGCAAATTTCCAGTGTGCAATTATAGACCTTTGCGGAAGGTGGAGATTAAACTTTTGCCTAACTTACGAATCCATACAACCGCCGCAGGAAATTTCTAAAGAAAAGTCATCTATGAAAGCATGGACATTTTTTGTACTGCTTGTTTGCCCCATTCTGACCTTCGCACAAAGGATACAGTATACCGAGCCGGAACAGGAGGACAGCAGGAGAACGAGCTTTGAGATCATTGGCCGGGTTGGTGGAAACTTCCTGATTTTCAAGAATAATCGTATACAGAACGACATCTGCGTGTACGACAACGACATGAAGTTAATACAGCGGGTAAGTATGGACTTCCTCCCGGAAAGATATATCAATGTGGATTTCATTCAGTACCCCGATTTCTGCTACATGATCTACGAGTACCAGAAGAAGAACACGGTACACTGCTCGGCCGTCAAACTGGACGATATGGCCAGGAGACTGGGGGAACCCGTGGACCTCGATACCACCCAGATCAGTTTTACAGCCAATAATAAGATATACACCACCCTCTTCAGCGAGGACAAGCAGCGGATCATGGTGTTCAAGATCAACAGCAAAAATCCGAAGGACTATATATTCACCACATTCCTGTTCGATAAACAACTCGAACTGATAGACCGGCACAGACTCAACCTTGCAATGGATGACAAGAACGATGTGTTCAACGGCTTCCTGCTCGATAACGATGGCCAGCTTGTTTTTGGGAAATATTATAAGAGCAGCGGTACAGGCGGGGACTATGTTTCCAGGATCTCACTGATCAGCAAGGGGCCAGTTGCGGATACGTTTTCGGTCAGGGACATCGGCACCAGCGACCGGCTCCTGGATGAAATCAAGATCAAGGTTGACAATCGAAACAAACGATACATACTGACTGGCTTCTATTATAAACAGAAGAAGGGAAATATTGAAGGCGTATACACGGTGTTGTGGGACAAGGAAACCAATTCCAGGATCAGGGAAACGGTTACGGTTTTCAACGATGAACTGCGATCGCTGGCCAAAAGCTCCGAGGCCAATATGAAGACGGCATTCAATGATTTCTTCATCAAAAGCATCATCGTGGAAAAAAGTGGCGGGTACCTGCTCGTGAGCGAGAGTGAATATACCACCTCGCGGGGTGTGCCATTCAACCGCTGGGACTACCTGTACGGGTACAATCCCATGATGAGCCCCATTGATTATTATTCCCCCTATTATAATCCTTACTATCCGTATAACCGTTACGGGTATGGCGCTTCTGCCACACGCTACAATGCTGAAAACATCATGGTGCTGTCGTTTGACAAGGACGGCAATCTGGAATGGAGCAATGTCATTCCCAAAAGCCAGTTCGACGATGAGTCCCAGAATATGATATCGCATCATATTATGAACACGGGCGGGGAACTGCATTTCCTGTTCAACCAGTATGAACGCAGGGCACAGTTGCTCACCGACGACGGTATTTCGCCCGATGGAAAACTCGTCCATTTCCCGACCTTTCACAACCTCGATAAAGGATATGACTTCATGCCCCGCTATGCCAAACAGGTCAGCTCCACGGAAATTTTAATACCTTGCCTGTACAGGAATTATCTTTGCCTGGCAAAAATCGAATTTTAAAAAACCCTACTGGTGGTCGGTATCTTTAAACAAAAAAGCGCAGGCAATGCCCTGATTTTACTGCTGTACACACTGGTGTTGAAGTTTTTCATTTTCCTACACCCCGTTATGCCCCTGCTTCATAAGGAAGACAATTATCTTTATCGTTTTATTCTTACGGGATTGAATTCGTTGTTTGGCAACAGTGTGTTGCCCTATTCTGTTCTCACCTTCCTGTTATTGTTTTCGCAGGCCACCTTGTTTAACAGCATTTGCAACTATCATAAAATACTTCCCAAAACGAATTTTTTGCCGGGCATGTCGTATATCCTGGTTACATCCCTGTTACAGGACTGGAACCATTTTTCGGCGCCCCTGCTCGTCAATTCACTCATGATCTGGTGTTGGTACCGGATGATCGCGTTGTACAACAATCATAAACCCATCGGTGCCATTTACAATATAGGCTTGATGGTGGGCCTTGCTACGCTCCTGTATGTGCCGGCCGTTGCTTTTTTGCTGATGCTGTTGTTTGCACTGATCATTATGCGTCCATTTCGCATACAGGAATGGTTCGTGGGTTTCCTGGGATTTACCTCGCCCTATTATTTCCTGGTTCTTTTCCTGTATTTCAGCAACCAGCTGAAGTGGAGCAATGTGATTCCCGTCATTGCATTTACGCTTCCTGCCCTGCCTTCCTCCGTGCGCATCATCACCGGGATTTCGCTGCTCGTGATACCCTTTATCATCGGTGGGTATTTTGTGCAGAATAACCTGAACAAAATGCTGATCCAGACAAGAAAAAGCTGGAGCCTGCTGCTGGTCTACCTGATTGTGGCGGTATTGGTGATCCTGATCAACAAGGCCGGCTCCTATGAGAACTGGATTGTAACCGCGGTACCTTTTGCTGCCTTTCATGCAGCCGCTTATTATTATCCCTCCCGGAATGTGGTCCCACTTGTAATGCATTGGATCTGTTTTGCGTTTATCATTTTCCTGAACTATTTCTGATCAGCCGCGACCTTACGCAGGCACCTGCACAATCGCGGTATTTTCAGGGTTTCAGACTTCTTTGCTATCTTTACAGGGCAAAATCACTCCCTATATGAAGTTCGGAATAGTCGTTTTCCCGGGTTCTAACTGCGACCGTGATATGTATGACGCACTTCAGCAGGACCTGGGCCAGGAAGTCATGATGTTATGGCATAAGGATACCGACCTGAGCATGTTCAGCACGGAAGATTGTATCGTATTGCCCGGCGGGTTTTCCTATGGCGACTACCTCCGCTGTGGCGCCATTGCACGGTTCAGCCCGATGATGCAAAGCGTGATTGAATTTGCCGGCCGCGGAGGCCAGGTGCTGGGGGTATGCAATGGCTTCCAGATCCTTTGCGAATCTCATTTGCTGCCAGGGGTGCTGTTAAGGAACAACAATCAACAATACATAAGCAGGAATATCTATTTGCGTGGAGCAGGCGACCAGGGCAGGGCCCTGATGATCCCCATTGCACATGGCGAAGGTAGATATTACGCGGATGAAAAAACCCTGGACCAGCTCGAATCCAACGACCAGGTCATTTATCGCTACTGCGATGCCAATGCCGTGATCAGTCCGTCTTCCAATCCAAACGGGTCGCTGAGAAACATAGCCGGGATTTGCAACAAAACCCGGAATGTGTTTGGCATGATGCCCCATCCCGAGAGGGCCTGTTCCGACCTGCTGGACAATACTGACGGCAAACTCATCCTCCAGGCGCTTTTCCTGCACAAAAAGGCGGGAGCAGCCAGCCGGGAGGCCCAATTGGTCAATTTTTAGATTTTTTTAGCAACCGTTATCGGAACTTTACCGTTCTTCTTCAGTACCAGAAGAGAAAAATCGCATGAAAAAAATACTACTTGCCAGTTTTGCAGTTTCGGTGTCCCTGGGCGCCCTGGCGCAGTCAAGCAAACAGGTTCATTGGGCATACAGCAGTAAAAAAATTGCCGACAAAACCTATGAGGTCCATATGACCGCCACCATCGGTGGGGACTACCACCTGTATGCGCAGGACGCGGGCGGTGAAGGCCCGGTGGCAACAAGTTTTAGTTTTACCAAATCGCCCCTGCTGGCGTTGGATGGAAAGGTGAAGGAATCCGGCAACCTTATCAGGAAATTTGAATCGGCATGGAATCATGACGTGAAATACTATGAAAAGACGGTCGATTTTGTTCAGGTTGTGAAACTCAAGGCCAATGTCAAAACCGATCTGGCCGGTAAGGTGGAGTTTATGGTGTGTAACGACCGGCAGTGCCTTCCACCCGCAGAAGTTGACATCAAGGTGAACGTTGGGGGATAGTCAGCCACATGACAAGTCTTTTCGCTATAAAACGAGTTCTTTGTAAGCAAGAGCTCGTTTGTTTTTTTGAAATCGCTCCAAAGGCATGAAAAAAAATCCCGGACGCATTATTGCATTTCTTCTCCTGCTGTTTCAGCTGCGGGCTTTTGCGGGCGAACGGGACGGTCAGCCGTTGTCCTGGAACTACTCGGCTTTAAAAGAAAATGCGAACACCTATTTGCTGACCCTGCATGCCAGGATCGGTAAGGGCTGGAGATTATTCTCTGTAACCATGAAGGACGATCTTCCTAACACCAGGGTATCATTGGACAGTTCCGCACCCGCGAAGATCATTTCCATCGAAGAACGGGGGAAACTACTTTCGGAAAAAAGCTCACTGTTTGACCAGGCCGAGCTTCGATTTTTTGAAGACCAGGTGGATATTCGCGTGCGGGTACAACTATTGGATGGTGGAAAAGATATCAGGGGCCGTATCAGTTATATGGCCATCATGAAGGACAGTGTCGTTGGGCCGGAAGAAGCCCCATTCAGATATTCCCTTGATGCATCGGGCAATCTCACGGCCGTCAATGCAAAACTGACGGAATCCACAGATGCCTCGCAAAACCTCCAAAGGGCTTCGATCGACCTGCATCACCCCGCAGCGGCCTGTGGCGGCACGGGTGTGGAGGACAATCCATCGAGGAGTCTCTGGCATATTTTTGTGC
>DATJYH010000296.1:0-6646 GCA_035499675.1 Puia sp. | reverse complement strand
CCATACTTATCGATGAGGTCTTTCAGGTCAACACCGTTAAACTGGAGATAATTATCGCTTACATCAAAACCTTCCTGCGGAAAATTGAAGGTTTGTTTCACCAGGTCGGTGTACGTATTATTCATGGACTGGTTCAGGTTGTGCTGTATTTATGTTTGAAAAATTGGGGTGGCATGAGAAAACGGATACAAATGTAATTTTTTGGAGAATTCGGCAAAATAAAAAACCGGGTAATGTTTTGCAACATTCCCGGTTAAGAAATAATGAAGTTTTCCGGTCGCTTATTTTACGGAAGCCACGAGCTTTTTGAAAGCTTCCGGTTCATTCATCGCCAGGTCGGCCAGGACCTTGCGGTCGAGCGTGATGCCTTTCTGGTTGAGTTTATGAATAAAGGTGGAGTAGGTCAGTCCTTCAGCGCGTACACCCGCATTGATACGGGCAATCCACAGCGTGCGGTATTCCCTTTTCTTCAGTTTGCGTCCTGAAAAGCGATAGGTCAAACCCTTTTCCAATACGTTCTTGGCAACGGTATATACATTTTTCCGTTTGCCATAGAATCCCTTGGCTTGTTTTAAAATGCGCTTCCTTCTTGCTTTGGAAGCGACAGCGTTTACTGAACGAGGCATATAAAAAAGATTTTAAATTTTATTGATGAATGTCTAGACGCAGTAAGGTGATTTATTTCAACCTCAACAGGCGTTTTACAAAATCCGCATTGGGCCCGGTAACAATCCCTTTTTTCCGCATGTTACGTTTGCGCTTGGTCGATTTCTTGGTCAGAATATGACGCCTGAAAGCCTTTTGGAAAGTGATTTCGCCGGTACCGGTTACCTTGAACCTTTTTTTTGCACTCGAATTGGTTTTAACCTTTGGCATGTTCAAAAATATTTGTCATGACACCCTGCAGGCGCCCCGCACTGGCGGGAACTTATGGAGCCCTTTGGGCAATGGCTGTTGCTGAAACCCGCTTATGGCGGGACGAACAGCTAAAATAAACGGAGCGCAAAGGTATGTTTTTTGCAGAAATAAAGGAAGAAAAACACGAATTTATTCCCGGTTAACGGATTTCTGCTTATTTTTCGAAATTGTTGCGGCGGCGGTTATATTCGCATGACAATCAAAATATTTCAAGCGGATGGGCCGTTCTAGCTGCGCAAAAATCCAACGGACCCCTACCCTGATTTCCAAACCGTAAACCTTAGAGCCTGTATGCCTGCACCTGAAGCGCCGTATTATGACATCGTTTTCCTTGGCAGTGGGATTTCATGTTCCCTGACCCTGTTGCCCCTTCTTCACAACCTCACTAAGAAAAACATCCCCCCGGCACCTGTTCGCATAGCCGTTGTCGAAAAAAAGGACGAATTCTGGAAAGGATTTCCCTATGGCGATCGGTCGTCCGTGAACGGGCTTACCATTACTACCCTGGGTGAATTTGTGCCGGAACCGGAAAAGGAATCCTTTCTGCAATGGCTCAGGGATAACCTCGCGTCCTGGACAAAACAGCTCCGGGAAAAAGGGGGACAGGCCGGACAACAATGGCTGGAAAATAACCTGCCTTTTATCGAAAAAAACCAATGGGACGATATCTACCTGCCCAGGCATCTTTTTGGGGCCTATGTACAGGAAAAGGTGCTGGCGGCCATTGGCGATGCAGCAAAAAAAGGGATTGCGGAGGTTACCTTGTTGCAGGCCGAAGCTACCGACATAAACAGGAAGGCTGACGGGGACTACGGCGTGCTGCTCGAAATGCCTTCCGGTGAAACCCAGGCCATCGATGCCCGAACGGTGATCCTGACCATCGGAAGTCCCCCGGTCAGATCCATTCAGATCCCGGGCGATGCAGAAAAGGCGGCCTACCTGTACATCAACGATCCCTACCTGCCGGGTATGGAGATCAATGTGGAGGCCATCCGGCAAAAACTGGCCACAATCGAAGAACCCGGAGGAAGAAATATACTGATTGTGGGTTCCAACGCGAGTTCGCTGGAACTGCTTTACCTGCTTGGACATCGCAACGATATAAGGGCGCTGATCAACCAGATCACGGTGTTGTCGTACAGCGGGCTCCTGCCACATCGGATCACCCCCAACAATTTTCCCAATTACCGGTTCGAGAACCTGACTTTGTTGTTACAAAATAAAAACTACAACGCCGACATCCTGATGCAAGCCATCGAATCCGACCTTGATATTGCCTATAAAAAAGGGGTCAATATCGGGGACACTTATTATCAAATGAGCGACCTGGTGGTGGAATTACTGGACAGCCTCTCCTGGGTAGAACAAAAATATTTTTACGGGGCATATGGTATGCGTTTTACCAAACTGATCAGGCGGGCAGGTGCGGAATACCGCGATATGGCCAGTGAACTCATCAGGAAAAAGAAACTTGAATTGGTGAGAGGGAAATTCATGCGGCTGGAGAGATCGGAGGATGATCCGGACAATGTACGTTTTATTTATACCGACCGGGAAAAGCAGTACTCCATCATCCATTACCTGAAGTTTCCCATAGTGGTCAACTGCACGGGTTTTGAAGAACTCCCGGATTCCTCCTCACTGCTGATCCGGAACCTGGTGGAAAAAAGGCTCTGCCGGGTCAACAGTTCCAATCGTGGTTTTGACGTTAATGAGGATTTTGAAGCCAATACGCGTTTGTACATTGTGGGACCACTGTTGGGTGGTATTTTTAATAATAAGCTGCGTTACTGGCATGTTGAAAACGCAAAAAGGATCTATAAGGCCGGTAGCATGCTGGCGGATATCATTGTAAAACCATAACCTCGCCCAGCTTTTTACATCGTTGTTTGTAAAAAGGGCCCGAACAACAATCTCATGAGCAGGCCGAAATTCCAGGCAGCCCGGAAAAGGGAGATAAAAAAAAACCCGGAGGTTCCTGATCTTACGCCGGAACTGGTGGATGGCTTAACCCGGCTCTGTTTTGCGGAAAAAGCAAAAAAACCGGTTGATCTGCTCTTTGTTTTTGGTTCGAACATAGAACAGCAAAAACTGGCCGCCCATATTATGAAGTTGCTGCGCGCCGGGATCTCGCGCAAAGTAATTCTTACCGGCGGGGTGGCGGACTACGATATGGCCCATGTATCCCCGGTGCCGGAAAGCCAGCAAATATTTTCGCATATTGCCGCGGAAGAATTCAGCGGCATACATTTTATCAGGGAAACCACTTCGCGCAACAGCCTGGAAAATGTTACGGAGGCAGGAAAGATCTATGATTTTCGGCAGGATCATTCGATTCTCTTCCTTTCGCATTCCTATGCATCTACACGCTGCCGGCTTACCTTGAAGAAAATTTGCCCCGATAAAGAAATCCTGGCCTGGCCTTATGATATTGCCGCTGGTCCTGGCGGGCATCCCGTTTCAAGAGCCTCTTGGTGGAGGACGCCCATTGGTCAATCCGTGGTATGGGGTGAATTTCTGCGCATCGTAAAATATGGCGACCGGGGTGATTTTTCAACAGAGGAAGTAAGACCACAGCTCGACCAAATCCTCGGCATGCTGACAGGCGAATTTTTGCCCGCGGAATAAAAAAGTTTTGACAGCAGCTTCTTAATTATTTCTCCCTCCCACCATGGGTACAAACGAAAAATGATCAAATGCTTCTTCAGTAATGCTGTTATCGGCCGCTTTACATACGCGAAGCATTTTTTGTACCTGTCCCTCCCCCACCGGGATCACCATACAGCCACCCGGCTTCAGTTGTTCCAGCAATTTAGAGGGTACAAAAGGAGCGGCGGCGGTAACAATGATCTTGTCGAAGGGCGCGAAGGTTGGCAAACCCTCGTAGCCATCGCCATAAAAAAAACGGATGCCAGGATAGGTGTTTAAAAACGGAAAAAGCTTGTTGGATTCAAACATTTTTTTTTGCCGCTCAATGGTAAAAACCTGGGCACCCATTTCGGCCAGTACACAGGCCTGGTAACCGCTCCCTGTTCCCACTTCAAGAACTTTTTCGTGCGGTTTTACATCAAGCAGTTGCGTTTGGTAAGCTACCGTGTAAGGTTGGGAGATCGTTTGTCCCTCGGCAATGGGAAAGGCGCGGTCCTCATACGCAATCTTGTCAAAAGCAGAGTCCATAAAAAAATGCCTGGGAATATGGAGAATGGCGTCCAGTACTTTTTCGCTGCTGATGCCTTTTTTCCGGATAACCTCCACCAGCTGTCTCCGCAGCCCTTTGTGCCTGTACGTATCTTCAAACATTCTCATACCGATGCAAGATAGTTGAAGAAATATTTACGTGGTATATTTTTCATTTGTAACTTTTCGGCTCCGAAAAATCCCGGAGTAAGAACCGGATCAACGCAAAACATACTGCCCTGCTTCACGTCATTTGGCCGGCGGTATCGGCGCCATCAACAAAAATCAACATGTAATGAAAACAAACACAAGTGTATTACTGGCACTGATGATGTTTCTTGAGTATTTCGTATGGGGCTCCTGGTATGTGACCATGGGGACCTATATGGGAGCCAATTTGAATTCTTCGGGATTGCAGATCGGAGCGGCGTATAGTGCGCTGGCCATCGCCACCATGATCTCTCCTTTCTTTGTAGGCATGGTCGCCGATCGATATTTTTCTGCACAGCGTATTATGGGCGTGCTGCACCTAGTGGGTGGCGTGCTCCTGTTCCTGGCCACCCGGGTAACCGGCAATGGCATTTTTTACTGGATCATACTTTTTTATTCCCTTTTGTACATGCCCACCATCGCTTTGTCCAACAGCGTGGCATTTCACCAGATGCAGGACCCCGGCAGGCAGTTTCCCTGGATTCGTGTATTCGGAACCGTTGGTTGGATCGTAGCCGGCTTGCTGATTGGCAACCTGGGCTGGGAAAAAACAGCTTCCACATTTATGCTGGCATCGGGGGTATCTTTTGCACTTGGCCTGTTCAGTTTTGCATTGCCCGGTACGCCCCCTAAAGGAAATACGGGAGGCGCTTCCGCTTCGCAGGCCCTGGGGACGGAAGCCTTTGTGTTGTTTAAATATAAGCCCTACCTGATTTTCTTTGTGGCAGCCATCCTGGTCTGTATCCCGCTTTCTTTCTACTATGGTTTTGCAAACCCATTCCTGAATGAAATCGGTATGCACAATGCGGCGGGTAAAATGATCCTCGGACAGGTTTCGGAGGCGATCTTTATTCTGGCCATTCCATTCCTGTTTAACAGCATCGGCGTTAAAAACATGCTGTTGCTGGGGATGACGGCCTGGATGCTGCGTTATATCTGTTTTGGATTTGGCAACCTGCAAACTTCCTCCTGGATGCTGTATGCGGGGATCATATTGCATGGTGTTTGCTACGACTTCTTTTTTGTTACCGGGTATATGTACACGGAGAAGAAGGCGGGTGAAAAGATCAAGAACGCCGCGCAGGGGCTGTTTACTTTCGCCACCTACGGGGTGGGTATGTTTATCGGCACCTGGTTTTCGGGGATCGTGGTGGACCACTACAAACTGGAGAGCGGCCACGACTGGCTGCGGATATGGATGGTGCCGGCTTATATTGCCCTGGGCGTGCTGATCTATTTCGTATTGTTTTTCAGGGAGCGGAAGCAGGTGAAGCAGGCTGCCGCCGTGGCGTCCTGACGGTATGAATCAATATCAACTACCATTATAAATCACAAATTATCATCATGACACGAATTGCTATGCTAGGTTCCGGGTTTATCGGCCGGTTTTATGCGGATTCCCTGCAGGGGCTCCGGAGCAGGGACAAGATTGTGAGCGTATACTCACGCCGTGAGGAAAGCGCCAAAAAATTTGCGAAAGACTATGGTTGCGAACACTGGACCACCTCCATGGAAGAGGCCGTGGCGCACCCCCATGTGGACGTAGTATGTATTTCCCTCCCAAACAACCTCCACGAGGCGGCCGTCCTGCTTTGTTGCAAACACAAAAAAGCCGTGATCACCACCAAACCCCTGGGCAGAAATGCGGAGGAGGCCAAGAGAATGTTGCAGGCAGTGGAAGCGGCCGGCGTATTCAATGGCTATCTCGAAGACCTGGTGTATACACCCAAGTTCCTGAAAGCACATGAGAGCGTAAAGAACGGCGCGCTGGGCAGGATCCTCTGGTCAAAATCCAGGGAAACACATCCCGGCCCGCACAGCGATTGGTTCTGGGACCTGGAACAGGCCGGGGGCGGATGTATCCTTGACCTGGGCTGCCATTGCGTGGAGATCGGACGGAGTTTTATCGGTAAGGACATCAGGCCGGTGGAAGTCATGTGCTGGGCCGATACACAGGTAAAACCCATTGAGGCGGAAGACCATGCCATTGGCCTGGTGAAATATGAGAACGGGGCGATTGGCCAGTTTGAAGTCAGCTGGACCTTTCGCGGGGGACTGGACTTACGGGATGAGGTGATGGGTACTGAAGGCACCATCTGGATCAATAATTTCCTGCGCACCGGTCTGGAAATGTTTACCACGGGCAAGGGGGCGGACTATGTGGCCGAAAAGGCGGAGAGCAACACGGGCTGGCTTTTTCCCGTCGGCGACGAGCTCAATGATCTCGGGTACAATCACATGTTTACGGATATGTTCAACGCGCTGGAAAAAGGCAGCCAGCCGAAGGAAACCTTTTACGATGGCTATGTGGTCAATGCCGTACTGGATGCGGCGTACAAGT
>DATJYH010000295.1:0-6156 GCA_035499675.1 Puia sp. | reverse complement strand
CGCCTACCAGGAACAGGATACGGCCGTGGTGCTGTCGAATGCCAGTGGCAGCCTGGACACGGATATCAGGTACTTCAACACCGTCCGCGACTTCGCCAGCCCTTCCTTGTTTGTATACACCCTGCCCAATATCATGATCGGCGAGATATGCATCCGCAATCAGTTCCGCGGAGAAAACGCATTTTTTGTATTTCCATCGTTCGATGCTACTTTTACGGTTGATTATGTCAACGATCTCATCGGCAGCAACAGGGCAAAAGCCTGTATCTGCGGATGGGTGGAGCTGCTCAACGAAAAATACCAGGCTTTTTTGTTCCTGGTTGAAAAAAAGGCCCTCGGGGCCCCGCTCGTTTTTTCAGCTGCCAACATCCAAAACATCTTACCCCCGGGAACATGAATACATTAATGGACAATCTTAAGAAACAGATCATTGCCCAGCTCAACCTGAAGGACCTGAAACCGGAAGATATCGGCGATGATCAACCGCTTTTTGTAGAAGGGTTGGGGCTCGATTCCATCGACGCGCTGGAATTAATTGTGCTCCTGCAACAGGAATACAAGATCAGGTTGTCCAATGCGGAGGACGGTCCTAAAGTGTTTCGCTCGGTAAGGACAATGGCCGAATACATTACTACTCACCAAGGGCAGACCGCTTAACCATGGGCTCCCCCGTATATGTGGCCGGAGCCGGTGTCATTTCAGCCATCGGGAACAACATCGCCGAAACCCTGGAATCGTTTGAGCAGGGAAAAGCAGGCATGGGTACGATGCAGTGGCTCCATTCCATTCATCGTGAAAAATTACCCGTAGCGGAAGTAAAACTCGACAACCCGGCACTGGCAAAGCTTTCGGGTCTTCCCCCCGCTGTGAGCAGGACCGCCCTGTTAAGCGCGGTGGCCGCGCAGGAAGCGCTGTCAGACGCAGGCATCGAAGATTTTCATCGCTGGCGTACGGGCTTTGTTTCCGCAAATACCGTGGGAGGCATGGACAAAACAGAAGATTTTTTTGTTGATTTCCTGGCCAATCCTGCCAAAGGCCGCCTGAGAAACCTGGTTCGTCATGAATGTGGGAGTATTACCGAGATCGTTGCAGACAGGCTGGGCATTCGCCATTATGTGAGCACCCTTAGTACGGCCTGCTCTTCTTCGGCCAACGCCATCTTTCATGCAGCCCGCCTCATCAAAAATAATATCCTCGACATCGTGGTGGCAGGGGGGACAGATGCCCTCACAAAATTTACACTGAATGGCTTCAATACACTGATGATCCTGGATGCGGACTATTGCAGGCCCTTCGACGAAAATCGCAAGGGACTGAACCTCGGTGAGGGGGCAGGCTACCTGGTGCTGGTTTCAGCGCGGGTGGCGGCAGGATTGGGGAGAAGATTGTATGCCAGACTCAGCGGCTATGCCAACGCAAATGATGCCTATCATCAAACGGCGTCTTCGCCGGAAGGGACCGGCTCCTATTTGGCCATGAAAGCTGCGCTGGAGGAAAGCGGTCTGCAGCCGGCGGATATCAGCTATATCAATCTGCACGGAACCGGTACGCAGAACAACGATATTTCTGAGGGTACCGCCATCAAATTGCTGTTCGAACCCCGTTTTCCCAAAATGAGTTCTACAAAATCCTTTACCGGGCATACCCTGGGCGCCAGCGGCGGACTGGAAGCCGTGTTTTCCGTTTTGAGTATTCAAAAAAACATCATCTATCCCAACCTGCGTCTGCAGACCCCGATGAAGGAGCTGCCCTTTGTGCCTGTAACAACATTTATCAACGATGAACCTGTGAACCATGTGCTCTCCAATTCCTTCGGATTTGGCGGCAACTGCAGTTCACTGGTTTTTTCAAAAATAGACACCTGATGACCTGGCATCACCCTGGCAGTAGCCATGTCCTGGCATAGCAACCATCAATTATCCATGAAATTATACATACGCTCAACCGGAAATATTTCTCCCCAGCCAAGTTTTGGGACTTCTGCGCTGCCGGCGGAGCCGACGGAATATTCCGGTAACCGATTGCGTTGTATCGAGCCCGTATATGCGAATTTTATCGACGCCAAACTGATCCGTAGAATGAGCAGGGTGATCCGCATGGGCGTAACGGCTGCCCTGGAATGCATGCGCCAGGGAGGGGTATCCATTCCCGATGGCATCATCACAGGAACCGCCTACGGATGCATGGAAGACACAGAAGTATTTTTGTCGCGCATGGTGGAAAACAAAGAGGAGTTGCTCACACCGACGGCCTTTATACAATCTACGCACAACACCGTAGGCGCGCAGATTGCCTTGCAGTTAAAATGCCATCAGTATAACAATACATTTGTACACCGGGGACTTTCTTTTGAAAGTGCACTGCTGGATGCGTATATGCTGCTCCAGGAAAAAAACATGGAGCATATCCTGGTAGGTGCAGTGGATGAAATTACGGATACCAGCCACAGCCTGCTACAACGATTCGGGCTGTACAAATCTGCGCTCCCTTCAAACCTCGCCCTATTTGAAAACCATTCCAGGGGCACACTCAATGGCGAGGGCGCTGCCTTCTTTTTGCTGTCCGGGGATGCCGGAAGCCATAGCCTGGCTGTCCTTGAGGACATGCAAACATTCTGCAATCCGGAAGGTCCGGGGGGGATGGAAGCACATATCGTGTCCTTTCTCGAAACACATGCCCTGGCGATGCAGGATATTGATCTTGTAATTACCGGCCGCAACGGGGACCCCCGGTCAGACAAACTTTATGACCGACTCGATCATCAGCTGTTTCAGCCACTGCCCGCTATCCCTTTTAAACATCTCTGCGGCGAATATCCCACAGGCAGTGCATTTGCAGTCTGGCTGGCCGCGATGCTTCTGTCAAAAGGCTCCGCCCCTGCCTGGCTGCTGGCGGGAAGACAGGCGCCAACCCAAACTTTACACCGTATTTTGATCTGCAACCACTACCTGCAGCGCTATCATTCTTTATTTTTATTGTCGGCATGCTGAATTTCAGGAATACGAATCTATGCGCCCTGGGGCTGATGATTCTGCTCCTGGTCCTGCGCCTGATGGGCCTGATCCCCGGATGGCCCCTCATTCTCCTGTCAGCAGTATATGTTGTACTGTTGATATATGGAAGCTATTCCATCGGATCCGGTTTCTACTTCAAAGCTGCCTGCTCCGTCCAAACGACCCGGAAAGAAATCGCCATCAGCTTTGACGACGGGCCTGATGCCGCCTATACCGCAGACATCCTTGACATACTCCGGAAAGAACAAATACCTGCCGCATTCTTTTGTATCGGCAGCAGGGTGGACGAACGTCCGGACCTTTGCCGGCAAATGATGGAAGACGGACACCTGATCGGCAACCACAGCTATTCCCATCATTTCTGGTTCGACCTGTTCTCCCCGCAAAAAATGCTCGCTGATCTCCGGGAGATGGATCGTGCGGTAAAAAAAGCCACGGGACTTACGCCCCGGCTTTTCAGGCCCCCCTACGGCGTGACCAACCCCAACCTGAAAAAGGCGGTACAACAAGGCGGCTACATCCCGGTGGGCTGGAATATTCGCTCATACGACACCGTTATTAAGGACGAAAAAAAGTTGCTGCAAAAATTAACCGCGGGGATCCGACCCGGGGCCATTGTCCTTTTTCACGATACCAGCCCGACAACAAGAGCCACCCTGCCTGAATTTATCCGGCGGGTTGGTCACGAGGGGTACCGCATCGTCAGGTTGGATAAATTGCTAAATTTGGTGCCCTATGCGTAGTGTGATGTTTCTTTGGATGGCATTGACCTGTTGTTGCCACGCAACAGCGCAATATGCCGGGTATGTTTTACTGCCCGACATCGCCGGGTTTTCCTCGAAGTTTAACGCGGCTTCCCGTCAAACGAACAGCATTCAATGTGATTTTGTGCAGGAGAAAAACCTGAGCATGCTGTCGGAAAAAATCGTTTCAAAAGGAAAATTCTGGTTCAAAAAAGAGAACCAGGTAAGGATGGAGTATACCCAGCCCTTCCGGTACCTGATGATCCTCTCCAACAACGAAGTGTACATCCGCGACGGGGACCGGGAAAATAAAATTTCCGCGAAATCCAATAAGCTTTTTAAGCAGATCAACCAGGTGATCATCGATTGCGTAAAGGGTACCGCGCTCACCAACCCTGATTTCAGCGTACGGGTCTTTGAGTCTGCACAAAACTACCTGATCGAATTATCGCCCGCCAGCAAAAGCCTGAAGGATTTTTTTCAACACATCAACATCGTGATCGACAAGAAAAATTATACGGCTTCAAAGATGGAGATGCTGGAGCAGTCTGGCGACAATACGGTGATCACATTTATCAACAAGGAGTTGAATACACCCATAGCGGATGCGTTATTTACCACTCATTAGCTGCCTGCTGCTGACGGCCTGCACATCGCCTTACAAAAAACTACAGGCCGTACCCGGGGATCCCGACTGTATACAACGGCTAAAACCTGTATTTCGCACTGACTGGTACACGACGCATGTGGATGCCCCGGGCAAACAGCTCAGCGGTCTCCTGCTGATCAAAGCCATGCCCGACAGCAGCACGCGAATTGTATTCACCAGTGAAACGGGTCTTACCTTTTTCGATTTTGTTTTTTTGCCGGACACCGGGTTCAGGGTAAATTACATCATTCCGCAAATGAACAAAAATGCCGTGATCACAACACTCAAAAAGGATTTTGAACTGATCCTCTGGAGAAACACCCATGCCAGCCGTGCCCGTGTATTATCGGATGGCAAACAGCACTACTATGGATTTCCCCAGGAATCAGGTATGAACTACTATGTAACCGACAGCAATTGTACCGAACTGTTGCGCATTGAGAAAGCTTCTTCGAGGAAACCCCTGTCGGAAGTGATCTTACAGCATTATCATGAGGGTATTCCGGATACCATTGGCATTACACATCACCACATCGTTCATTTCAGCATTGCTTTAAAAAGACTGGAAAAATAATGTTGTCGGGAGACTTCTATACTACAACCAGTATGCAGGTCGGGGAAGAGACCATCCTGGCCACCTTACAATTAAACCCGGCACACCGGATATTTGAAGGACATTTCCCCGGAACACCGGTGGTGCCGGGAGTTTGCATGATGCAAATGATAAAGGAACTGCTGGAGTCCGCGCTACGGGTCAAGTGCAGACTTATTCATGCAGATCACGCCAAGTTTCTGTCGGTGATCAATCCACTGGAGCAAGCCTGCATCCAGGCGGCCATTCAATACAAACAGGAAGGCGGCGGCGTAACATCGGTAAAAGCCACGTTTTTTAACGAACAGGTAACTTTTCTGAAATACCAGGCCCGCTTTAAACAGCTCCACCCGGCTACCTAAATATGCCCGCAGATCAATGCGGAGCAATACGGTTGATCAGGTTCAGCGCGGGTCCGGTCATCAGCGTTGTCAGCAGGGCCATCAGCACCATCATGGTGAATATTTCAGGCGACAGAATTCCCAGATCATAACCAATGTTCAACACCACCAATTCCATCAGGCCCCGGGTATTCATCAGCACACCAATGGAAAAACTGTCTTTCCAGTTCTGTCCGGTAATTTTTGCCGATAGCGTGCCGCCACCAAACTTGCCTGCCACGGCTGCCAGTAAGATCCAGCCGGCCGCTGCCCAGAGGTAACCCTGGTTGAGCAGTCCAACCCGGGTACGCAGCCCGGTAAATACAAAAAACAAGGGTAACAGCAGCACGACACTGATGTCCTCGATTTTATCGGTCACACGTTTTCTGAACTCCTGCTTGCCAGGCATGATCACCCCGGCCATAAAGGAGCCAAACAACGCGTGGATCCCGATGGCCTCTGTGAGGTAGGCCGAAAGGAGCAATACCATAAAAACCAGGGCCAGGATGGTCTTACTCATCACCGGTCTGTTGCCGTAGACCATGTACAACCGCCGGAGGGCAGGCCGGACAAGCCATGCCATAACGCCGATGTATAGCAGCACCAGGCCGATCATAAAGAATGCGCTGACAGAAGATTCGGCCTTGATGATCGCGATCAGTACGGCCAGGATACACCAGGCCGTTACATCGTCAGAAGCCGCGCAGGTGAGTGCCATCGTTCCCAACCGGGTGCCGGTCATGGCTCTTTCCTGCAACATACGCGCCAATACCGGAAA
>DATJYH010000294.1:0-5562 GCA_035499675.1 Puia sp. | reverse complement strand
TCAAAAAAAAGTCGATAGGGCTCATCGAGGATCCGGAAATAGAACTTTTGTTGGCGTTTGTGCAGCGAAACGCCCGCCACGTATTCCCTCATCACTTCCTCCATCGTAGTAAACCGGGTATACTCGTCCAAAAAATATTTTCTGTCGGGGGTTCCATAAAAAGCCGTACTGTCCTGCATACGAAATGGACGAAACTTCTGGAGACTGTCGGTCAGGAAGGCTCGTTGCACCTGCATGGAAACGCTGCGGGTCACGAGATCTTCCCGCATGTCTTCCATCAGGTTTATTTCACCTGGCTGACCTGAAGAATACTTGTCGGAGAAGGGGCTAAGAATGTCCACGCGGTAATTGCTGTCCTTACGGGTGTCGGTCTGCACCACGATTTCATTCCGGCCTACAAAGTTCTTGATATCAAATTGCAGCTGACCACTCTTGTTGCTGAAGGATGTGCCCAATTCGAACTGGTATCCCGGAACGGTAAGATATGCCATAGCACTATCGACCGGGCGACCCGTTCTTTTGTCAATTACCCGCCCCGTAATAATATGGCCTTCATACTCAGGCAAAAAGTCAAAAGACGGTTTCTTGTCCTGCAATACGTCTTCCCACCGAAACCTTCTCCAACCCTGCGTCAGCATCAGGTTATCGGCAGCCGAGTCTGTTGCGGGGTCCGAGTGCGCAAAATAGTAACCCGGGGATTCCACTTTTCCCTGTATGTCGGAAGAGAGCCAGAAATAGCTGACGATATCCTGCTGGGGTAACGGTTCCAGGGAATCGATGCGATAAACGGCCATGGACAAATCCGCTTCCACCGGTTTGCCATGGTCGCTGATATCCAGGTTTACGGTCACTTTTTTCCTGGTGGAAAACTGGTCCTGCCCGCTGGCGGCTTCAACTTCCAGGGCATGGGGCCGTTTAAAATAAAGCCGCTCGCAGACGGGCCGACGGGTGGCATCAAAAATCGTGAGCTGGGAAATACCCTCGCCGAGCTGCTGCTTATCAATCCTGAACTGCGTCCTCCCCTGTTCCATTTGACCCACTGCCGCGGTCGTGATGACCTGACGACTATGCACCAACAGGTATACCGGCAGGTCCGAATGTCCTTTGTTTGAACGAACGGCAACGATCAGCTGGCCATTGCCGTTATCCGTCACCCGCATAACGTAACCCACATCAAATGCAGCAGGAAAAGCGCTTACTACCACATTGTTGTTCCCAATCCTGATCAGCGCCTTGTAGTTATGACCATTTGCCGGCGTAAAAAAGAAATGTCCCATGCCAAAAAGCTGTGGCCGGAAACTGGCTACTGTCTGGTTGTTCTCATCGATCAATGTTCCGCTAAAATCAATGCTCTTTCCGGTTTTATCCACTGCGCGAAAACCTACCTTGCTTTCCAGCCCGTTGACGAGATTGCCACCTTCGGGAAAAAAATGAATATCGTAAGCTTCATTAATACCCGTTGCGACCGCAACCGTCGACACCTCGGTTTTTAGTGAATTGACCACTGAGATATTTTTCTCAAAGAAAAAATCAGCGCTGAAATTTTTCATCCAGCTGGTGTAAGCGCGCAATAGGTAGTTACCCGACGCCAGGCCTGCAGGTAACAGAAAGGAACCCTTCCCGCTTCCGCGACTGAGCGCAATTTTGCCCTGCAATACGGGTTTCTGATCCGCAGCCAGCAATTCCACATAGGCAATTTTACTCAACCCGAGGGGTTTGTGGAGGCTCGCGTCCACATCATACACTTTGAACCAAAGTATTTCTCCAGCCACATAATAAGACCTGTCCGTATGCACATATACTTTTTCCTGCAGTACCTGCTGGCCATAATGATCAAGCTTTTGCCGCAGCCACGATAATGTTTCCTCCTGGCCAAAAACGGAAGCACCGATGCCCAGGTGGAGCAGCAGCAGTGCAATCATTTTTGGGTGGCATCGTGTATGATCAGTCATGTTGTAACGATTATTGTCTCCATCTGATATTGTCTCCAATTAGTTTGGGCGAAATGTATCTCATAGTTTAAGGCCTAAGGCCAGAATGAGGGTTTCATGTTGCTTCCTCCATGCGTACGACAATCCGCACATCCGGAATAAACCACGATATATCCCGTACTACCGGTTGGCGTGCCGAAAAATGTATAATATCTTGGTCCCGGGCCGTCAAAATTTTGAACCATCTGCTCAAAGGTGAAAACGTTTAAACCACACATTTGCCCATCCACCAGTTGACTGTAGTACGGAATATAGTTCCAGGGCTGGGTTACATCGGGTCCGTTGATGAAAATGCGCTGTGAAGTGACAGTGGAGGCACCGATGTATCCCATGACGGGCTCCTGGGGATTGCTGACAGAGTGTATGTTACCCGTGAGCTGAGAAGGCTGGGGATCAAAAAGCCCGCCCATTTGCTCGGTGTTCTGCTTCAGGTTCTGCCAATAACTAAATGCATCGGAAGTAATGGCGTATTGTCTTACAATGATGCTATACTGGAGGTACAGCTTTTCAGAACCCATGGGAATACTGGTCAGCGGGAAACTGCTGATCACATCGCTTGAAAGGGTCGCCGACGTGGCAACATGTATGTCCGTGGAGTTCAGGGTAGTCCAGCAATAGAATACCTGGTTAGAATCGGTTCTGCCCACCGGCTCATCATTTTGCCAGTCGAATTGTGACTGAATGTCGGTATGATATTTCCAGGTTTCCGTATAGTCCCATTTATAATACCAGGTGCTGTTGAGCGGATCATGTGTACTTACATAAATGCTTACGCCGGCGCTGTCGTTTCGCCAGCTAACGCTGTCGATGGGCGGAGTCTGCCGCACAGAAATGGTATCTGACTGGTATTTCTCGCCGTTGGCTGTCATAATCCGGAGTCTATATTTTTCCGCACTGTTAAGCCCGAGTTGCGGCGATACATATACGCCATTACCCTGCTCATACAGCGTATGGGTTACGGAATCATCCCCGATAACGGTCACCAGCGCATGCAGCTCGGGAACCGTACTGGTGCTGTCAAGATTGCGTGTACGGCTCAGCGTAATGACCGTTGAATCCGGTCCCGCATTCAAATAACCGTCTACCACCAGGTAGGCGGGTGGACTTTGAATAGCCGGGGGGTTATAAGGGTCCCGGCAACTGCTGTACACAAGTATCCCGATGATCACCAAACATAGCAACCCATAAGTATTCAATGTAGCCGTATCCTTGTCGAGCATACTTTCCTTTCTCCCATTTTTTAAAACAACCGACTCCCCCCGGCGCACTGGTCAGAATTTGAAATTGTAGGTAACAAAGGGGATGGGCGCACCAAAAATCGACAACTGGTATCCTTTGATCACCCCATTTTGTTCTACGAAATAGACAGAGTACGGATTCTTCCTGCCGGTAAGGTTGTATACACCAACCGTCCAGGAACTGTGTTTGAATTTTTTAATTTTATGATTCCCTTCAATATTCATTGACAGGTCGGTCCGGAAATAATCCGGGATCCTGTACTGGTTCCTGTCGGAGTAATATACCCTTTGTCCCCCACCCAGGTCATAAATGGCCACCGGTAGCGTGATGGGCCTGCCGGTGCTGTAATTCACATTGACGGAAATACTGAACCGGTGATTGATCTTATAATTCCCGATGAAATTGACATTGTTGGGCCGGTCGAAATTGGCGGGATAGTAAGCCCCATTATTGATGGTTTGTCCGGCCAATGGATCATCTTCCTGCAACAGCGTACGCGAATAGGTATAGCTCACCCAGCCATTCAATTTCCCCTGCAGCTTCCTGATCATGAATTCCGCCCCATAGGCCTTGCCGCGAGTGTTCAATACATCCGTTTCGATATGAGGGTTCATGAGGAGCACAGCACCGCTTTTGTAATCAAGATAATTTTGAATCCTCTTATAATACACTTCTACAGAGGTCTCTATATTATGAGACTTGAAATCCTGGTAATATCCCACAGAGAACTGGTCGCCGAATTCGGGGCTGATGTGGGAATCACTGAGTTTCCAGATATCCGTGGGGGAAATGGACGTGGTATTCGACAAAACATGCGTGTATTGCCGCAGGGTATTATAGCCCGCTTTTACGGAAGAGTTATCGGAAAGGGTATACCTTAATGAAACGCGGTATTCAGGTCCTCCGTAGGTCTTGATCAACTTACCGGCGGGATAGGACACCGTATCGATGATGGTAGACGTTGTCCTGGGTTGTCCGGGTACATAGTCGTACACATCGTGCGGACCCAGGTAATTGTACAGGGAATAGCGAATGCCGGCGTTGAGTGAAAGCCTTGGCGTGATGATGAACTTGTCGCCCAGGTATACAGCACTTTCCAGCGCCTGTTCCCGTTCCAATTGCTGGGGTATCACCAGTGATTTGGCGCCAACGGGTTGATATGACCCCGGCTGCAATTGATAATAAATGGAGCTCAATCCAAAGTCGATGGTATGGCTAGCGTTGGGTGTATAGGTGAAGTCTGCTTTAAGATACGACTGGTTAATGGCGAAGGAAAGTTTATAGCCCGTCAGCGGGTCGCTCTCACTGGAAATCGCATAATCATACCCGTCATACCCGACCGTGGTTACCGATGAAAGTTTATTGTTAAAATGATGGTTCCATTTCAGGTTGAGGTTTTTGTTACTGTATTGATAGAGTGTGTCGCTGTTTAGTTTGAACTGGTCATGGCTCAGGTATCCTGTGAGATACAAACTGTTTTTGTTGCTGAATTCATGCCTGATGTGCAGGTTTAGATCATAGAAGGAAGCGCTGCTGTTGCTGTATTCATCACCGGGTATAGCGTTCAACAGCCAGTTGGAATAGGTGGTGCGGCCCCCGACCACAAAAGTGGTCTTGTCGCTTCCAATCGGGCCGTCCAATGTCAGGCGGGCCGTGAGCGGGCCCACGCCCCCAACCCCCGACAACTTCTTCTGGTTCCCGTCGTTGGTGGTAATATCCAGCACGGACGACAGGCGGCCGCCATATTTTTCAGGTATGCTTCCCTTATAGAGATTGACATCCTTCACCACATCCGAATTGAAAGCGGAAAAGAAGCCAAAAAAATGTGAGGGGTTGAAGATCGTCGCATCGTTAAAAAGGATCAGGTTTTCATCCGCAGAGCCACCCCGGACATTGAAGCCGGTGCTTGCCTCGCCCACCGAGGTAACACCCGGCAGGGCCATCACCGCCCGCAACACATCCACCTCGCCAAAAACCACCGGCACCTGCTTGATGGTTTTGATGGTGAGCTTTTCCACACCCATCTGCGACCGCTTTACGTTTGAATTCTTTTCGGAAATCACCGTAATCGTTTTCAGGCTGGGCACAAATTCAAAGAGCTCGATGTTGAGCCTGCCATCGGAATACAGCATCACCTGCCGCTTGGTATCCTTCATACCCACACTGGAGATCTTCAGCACATGTCTCCCACGGGGAAGTGTAAACGAAAAAAATCCGTACTGGTCTGTGACCGCACCGATGGGAGGATTGTCGATATAAACCGCTGCCCCGGAAATGGATTCACCGGTTTTGCCATCACGGATGTAACCGGCAATCGTAGCGTTGCCCGGCT
>DATJYH010000293.1:0-3774 GCA_035499675.1 Puia sp. | reverse complement strand
ATTGGCATCTATCTTATACGTTTCCTGCAGTTCGAGCAGCGTACCCTACACACAAAACGGAAACTGGGTGTACCGGGGCGATTTCAACGGATCTGCCAGGAGCGAAGCCGTTTCCTTTGTGATCGGTAACACGGCATATGTAGGGACCGGGATCGATAATAATTTTACCCGGTACAATGATTTGTGGCAGCTCACGGTTCAGGGGAATAACTGCAGCTGGTTCCAGGTGGCTTCTGCTAACGCGATGACTCCCCGCAACTCTGCCGTGGCCTTCAGCGTGGGCGGACAGGGTTATGTCGGATCCGGCACCAATGGCACGGTGGCATTCAGCGATTTCTGGCATTATGATCCCAATGCAAACGCATGGAACCAGATTGCCAGCCTGGGCGATACCACCAATGGACTCGCCCCCCGGTACGACGCAATAGCTTTTGGTATCGAAAGTGTGGGCAAAGGATATGTCGGCACCGGTAACAACTATACCCAATACCTCAAGGATTTCTGGGAATATGATCCCGCCAGCGATACCTGGACAACAAAAGTGAGCTATGACGGTACTAAAAGAACTGCTGCCGTGGCCTGGGTATACAACAACAAGGGTTACCTCGTAACCGGCCTGGGAACAGGTGGTGTGGTGGTAAACGATTTCTGGGTATTTGATCCCAGTCAACCCGACTCCACTGCATGGACCCAGTTGAACCATATCACCAACTTCAGCCCCGAGTCTTTCGATGACGGATATACAACCATTGCGCGTTACAATGCGGTCGCTTTTGTTATGACCGGTGTGAAAACCGATGGCGGCGGCGACAAGGCCTTCGTGACGACCGGGATCAATGGCTCCCTGTATACCTGGACCTGGGAATATGACCTGACCAATAACGTTGATCTATGGACGGAGAAGACACCGTTTGAAAGGTCTGCCAGGCAGGGCGCGGTCGGATTTACCCTGGAAAATCGCGGTTTTGTTGCATTGGGTATCAGCGGGGCAACTAACTTTGAGGATCTAAACGAGTGGCACCCGGATGAGGTCTACAACCAACAGGACTAAGACAAATTACAATAATTATATCGGTATCATCCTGATACTGGCCATCGGGCTCGTGCTGTTCATGCACTACCATTATCAACGGAGAAAGCAACAGGAATTACGGCATGAATACATAAACCTGCAGTCCAAGCCGATCCAGAGCCAGTATGGCTGGGGGTATGAGATCCTGGTAAACGGCAAGCTGTATATCCACCAGGAATTTATTCCGGCTATTGCCGGGAAAAAGGGATTTGCTTCAAAAGATGAGGCCCTTCGGGTGGCCGACCGGGTTATGGACAAGATTCGGAACAAACAGATCCCCCCCGCGCTCAACCTCCAGGATTTGGTAGAACTGGGTGTGGTAAAGGATACGGTGGCGATAAAAGATACCGTATTGACGAAGTAGTCAGTTTGAAAATATGTAGATAAAAGACTATGGGTTTTCCATGGTCTTTTTGTTTTGATGGCGGCTGTCTGGTAATCGTATATGGTTGACAGCTGACAGGCCAAAAACATCTGACGGCTCCAGGCCGTCTGATGCCTGATGGCTCCCGGTTCCGGACTCTTTATTTCGTATCTTTTCTCTAAATTACCACTCATTATAGAACCCGTTTTCGCCTGTATGAAAAAATATTGCCTCGCACTCGACCTCAGGGATGATCCCGCCCTGATTGCTGAATATGAGTCCTGGCACCGGCAGGTCTGGGAAGAAGTGAGAAAAAGTATCACAGAAGCGGGGATAAAACATATGGAGATATACCGCACCGGCAATCGCCTGTTCATGATCGTCGAAGCCGGTGACACATTCAGCTTTGAACGCAAAGCGGCCATGGACGCAGCCAATCCCGCGGTACAACGCTGGGAAGAACTGATGTGGAACTACCAGCAGGCGTTACCTGGGGCCACTCCCGGCGAAAAATGGCGGCTGATGGACAAGGTATTTGACCTGGAGGTCTGAACAGGTCATGTACGTTTAGCGCATACATAATTTTGTTAGTATGGATCTGCAATTACAGGGAAAAATCATTGTTGTGTCCGGGGGCGCCAAGGGCATTGGCGAAGGGATTGTGCGGGTATTGGCAAAGGAGGGGGCTGTGCCGGTGATCGTAGGGAGAAACCGGGCCGACAATCTTGCCACGCTGGCAGCCGTTGGCGGAACTGGATTCCAGGTTACGGCTGAACTTACTAACCCGGCTGCTTCGGAGCAGGCCATCCGGGCCGTTTTGGAAAAATTCGGTCGCATCGACGGGTTGGTGAACAACGCAGGGGTGAACGATGGGGTGGGGTTGGAACACGGCAGCTATGATGCATTTATGGCTTCACTGCACAAAAACCTGGTTCACTATTACCTGTTGGCGCATCATGCACTTCCTGCCCTGAAGAAAACTGCCGGTGCCATCGTTAACATCAGTTCCAAAACGGCTGAAACCGGCCAGGGAGGTACATCTGCCTATGCCGCCGCCAATGGCGGGCGCAATGCGCTTACCCGCGAATGGGCCGTGGAGTTGCTCAAATATGGCATCCGCGTAAATGCCATTGTGGTGGCCGAATGCTGGACGCCCCTCTACCAGAAATGGATTGAAACACTCCCTGATCCTGAAAAAAAACTGCAGTCCATCCTGGCCAACATTCCCCTGGGAAAGAGAATGACTACGGCGGAGGAAATTGCTTCGGCCGCGGTGTTCCTGCTCTCACCGAGATCGGGTCATACCACCGGTCAGCTGATCCATGTGGACGGGGGTTATGTGCACCTCGACAGGGCCCTTGCAAACGCATAGCTCCGACGATATAACTATGATGTATAAACGAATATTACTGCTGTGGTGGGCCATCGGCCTTTGTGGCAGCGTCTTTCCCCAGGAGAAATTTCAACCCACCTGGGAATCGTTGAATACGCATCGCACCCCCGAGTGGTACCGGGATGCGAAATTCGGGATATTCATTCACTGGGGGGTATATTCCGTGCCTGCGTTTGGAAGTGAATGGTATCCACGGAAAATGTATGATCGAGGTTCAGCCGAATACAAACACCATATTGAAACCTATGGGAGCCAGGACAAATTCGGCTACAAAGATTTCATCCCCCTTTTCACAGCACAGCATTTCGACCCCGTTGCCTGGGCTGCCCTGTTTAAAAAGTCCGGCGCCAGGTATGTGGTCCCCGTGGCCGAGCACCATGACGGATTTGCCATGTACCATACAGACCTTTCCAGGTGGAACGCGTTCAATATGGGCCCTAAACGGGATATCATCGGTGAACTGGCCGCCGCCTTGCGCAAAGAGGGCCTGATATTCGGCGTGTCATCGCACCGGATCGAACATTGGTTTTTTATGAATACCGGGAGGGGTTATGCGTCGGATGTAAACGATCCGGCTTACGCCGATTTGTATGGCCCGGCAAAGAAGGAGAGCGACAGCCTCACCCCAGAATATATGAATGATTGGTTGCTCCGGTCTACCGAGCTTGTCAATAAGTATCACCCCCAGCTGTTCTGGTTTGACTGGTGGATTGAACAACCAGCCATGGAACCCTACCGGAAATCCTTTGCGGCTTATTATTACAACCAGGCGCTGGCCTGGGGCCGGGGAGTGGTGCTGAACTACAAAAACAAATCTTTTCCTGACAGTGCGGCCGTGCTGGACCTGGAGCGGGGTAAGCTGGAAGGTATCCGTGCCTTGCCCTGGCAGACCGACGATGCGGTGGGATACCAATCCTGGGGTTATGTGGAGGGGGAGCACTACAA
>DATJYH010000292.1:0-3331 GCA_035499675.1 Puia sp. | reverse complement strand
ACTGAAATGCTGCCTGAAAACGATTACCGGTTAAAGACCACGATCAAGTTCGACAACTACGATGTACAGACAGCCCGGAACCAGCTCGATTTTCACCACCAGTTTACAGCCAACTGCCTGCAATTGAACAATCATGACGGCACTTTTAGTGAAATTGCCCAGCTGGCGGGCGTGGATGCCACGGGATGGAGCTGGGGCGCCCTTGGGTTCGACTTCGACAACGATGGCTGGAAAGACCTGTTTGTAAGCAACGGGATCAGCCGCGACCTGACAGACCAGGACTTCCTGGAATATTTTACCAACAAAGACGTGATGCGGCAACTGATCCAGAATGGATTCAGCTACCAGGATTTAATCCATAAAATGCCCTCCGTCCCCATCAGGAATTATGCCTTTGTCAACCAGCGAAACCTCCGGTTCCGTGACCTGTCTGATTCACTCGGTTTGGGTACTCCCACATTTAGTAACGGTGCTGCCTATGCGGACCTGGACGGGGATGGCGACCTGGACCTGGTCATCAACAACGAAAACGCCGAAGCTTCCGTGTACCGGAACATGAGTTCAGAAAAACTGCACCACCATTTCCTTAAAGTAAAACTCAAGGGCAATGCGCCTAATACATTTGGATTCGGCAGCCGGGTAACCCTCTATTGCCAGGGCAATGAGCAGGTGATGGAGGAGATGCCAAGCCGCGGCTTTCAAAGCAGCATGGACCCGGTGTTGAATTTCGGGTTGGGCAACGGACATGTGGTCGACAGTTTGATAGTACGTTGGACCAACGGAGGCTTGCAGGTAATGAAAGGACTTGCTGTAGACACCCTGCTGCTGCTCGACGAAAAAGATGCCAGGATGCCCACTGATAAATCCGTAAAACCTGTCAAACCTTGGTTTGAGAATGTTGCAGCCCGGCAGATCAGGGGTAATTACAGGCACCGGGAAAACGATTTTGTGGATTTTGACAATGAGAGCCTGATCCCAAAAATGCTTTCTACGGAAGGGCCAAAAATAGCGGTCGGTGATGTAAACGGGGATGGATTGGAAGATTTTTACATGGGCAGCGCTTTTGGGGATACGGCCAAGATTTTTATACAACAGCCCGATGGCCGTTTTGTACAAAAACAACAACCTGCATTTATCCGCGATAAATATTTTGAGAACACAGGGGCCGCATTTTTTGATGCGGATGGGGACGGAGACCTGGACCTGGTGGTGGCCTCAGGCGGTAACCAGGCCGGCCCGGGATCTTCTTATCTCTTTCCGAGGCTGTATCTGAATGACGGCAAGGGGAATTTCAGCGCTGCACTCACGGGTTGGCCCTCGGTGGCATTGAATGCATCTTGTGTGCGCATACTTGACTACAATGCCGACGGGAAACCGGATGTTTTTATCGGTGCCCGGAATGTTCCCGGAACCTATGGCGTTCCCCCATCCAGTGTTTTGCTGCGGAATGACGGACAGGGGCATTTTACGGATGTCACTGCAACCGCGGCTCCTGACCTGCAAAAGCTGGGCATGGTAACGGATGCATGCTGGCGGGATATTGATGGAGATGGACAAGGGGAGCTGATCCTGGTCGGCGACTGGATGCCGGTTTGTATTTTCAAATACCAGGACGGAAAACTCCGGAAAACGGGTGAAATTCCTCACTCCTCCGGCTGGTGGAACTGCCTGACCATTGCGGATATTAACGGTGACGGATACCCGGACCTACTGGCCGGAAATTTCGGGTTGAATTCAAATATCAAGGCAGACCCGGAACACCCGGCAAAATTATATGTCGGTGATTTTGCGAAGAACGGGAAAACGATTTGTATACCCGCCTATTATAAAACCGATGGGAAATCCTATCCTTATTATCTGAAAGGAGAAATGGAAAAACAGATCCCACAGCTGAAGAAAAAATTCTTAAAATTCAGCGAGTACGCCGGTAAAACGATGGAAGAAGTGTTTTCGGAGAACCAGTTGAAGCAATCATCCGTGCTATCGGTTGAGCAAACCCAGACAGTCGTTTTTATCAATAATGGCAAAGGGCAGTTTGATATGGAACCGCTGCCGGTAAGAGCCCAGCTCTCACCGGTGTTTGGTATCCTGGCAAAGGACTTCAACGGCGATGGAATCATCGATCTTTTTATAGCAGGCAATTTCTTTGGCTTAAAACCACAAACCGGGAGGCTGGACGCCAATTATGGTACCCTGCTGCTCGGAGACGCTACCCATCATTTCACCTATGTGGAACCGGCAAAAAGCGGGCTCTTCCTCCAGGGAGAGGCCAGGGATATTGCCAGCGTAAAATCAGCCAGGGGAGGTAGCTACATCATTGTAGCGATGAACAACGATGCGTTGTATTTGTTCAGGTGATGCAGCGTAAAAATGTGCAGACGTGCAAATTTGCACATTCGCACATTAGCTTATGTGTTTTTGTTTGTCGATTATGAACGCCACTATTTCTTCCAGCGAATAAGTCGTTCTGGACAGCGCGTCCTCTATATCCTCCCTGCTTACCTGTGCGGCGAAGGAAGGCGTTTTTAGTTTTTTCAGCACACTTTTTACGTCCATACCCTCATAGCGCGTGGGCCGGATCAGGGCGGCTGCGTGAATAAAGCCCGAGAGTTCATCAAACACATAGATCATTTTATCCATCTTCGTTTCCGGTTCTACTCCAAAATGCCGGGGACCGTGGGAAGCGATGCAATGGATCAGCTCGGGGTCTATTTCCATTTCTTCCAGTTTTTCCACGATGATGCGGCAATGATCATCGGGGTATTTTTCCCAGTCGGCGTCGTGCAGCAATCCGGCGAGTTCCCATTTTATAGCAGTCTGTTCATCAGCATCCTCTTTTTCAATTGCCCAGGCCTTCATCACCGCGGCCACCTGTTTCATATGCAGGCGAAGCCGGGCATTGCTGACCCAGTCTTCCAATAATTTTTGAGCGTCTTCGATGGGCAATAGTTTCCCCTTGTGCGCGGGGTTTCCAAAACTCGATCTTCCAAGCGGTTGAATGGCTGCCATACGATGGTTTTTAAACAGTTCATAAATCTATAACAATTCAACAACCCGTCCCTGTTTGCACTCAGGTCAGGTACCAGGTCAATTGAAAATAGCGAAGATCGGGGGGTGAGTAAATTTAGCAGTCAAAATTTTTATTGAAAATCAATAAATTACAAGGGTTTGCTGCAAAAAAGACCCCTGTTTTCTTGGATTGAAACATTGGTTTGACCTACCTTCGCGGTCCATTTTAATATTTGTGTGCCGGGATAGCGGCAGCATCACTTAAAAAACGAACAATGAGCAAACTACATTTTACAACCAAACACGCGAACGAGGCTACCGT
>DATJYH010000291.1:0-2982 GCA_035499675.1 Puia sp. | reverse complement strand
CCAAAAAAATTGGTAAGCAGGATCAGCTCCTCCATATTAGGTTCACTCACACCGTTTTCCCAATTGCCGATGGTGCTTTGTCCTTTTTTGACCATCAGGCCAAGCCGGTCCTGGTTTATTCCGTTCTTCTTCCTCAGCATCCGAAGATTTTTTGAAAAGAAATTCATGGCTGAAATTTTTAGTTATACTTAAAAAGTTTTACTAACAAATTTAGTAAAAGCAGTTTACTTGGTATACTTTTGTAAACCGGTGAATGGAACCTGCGGTAAATAAAAAATAAAAATGGTCCTCCCGCAATACCACTAACCGGCGGCAAACCATCCATTGGAAACAAATCCTTCACATATGTCAACTCAGTCTACCAGCAAACCAATGCCGTTTCTCAACCGGTTGGCGCTTGTCCACCCTGTGGATCCCACCACCATCAATCCGTATGCAGTACTCAGGGATATTTTTCAAACTGATTCCAGCACCGGGTTTATCCAGCAGTTCCGGGAAAGCTGCCAAAGCGCGCTTTCTCAAAACTATGCGTGGAAAGAAGGATGTCCGGGCAACCTGCTGTTTCTTCATGAAAGGCTGGAAATGTTGCTGGAAGCCTGTTATCTGATTTATGTGCAAAAAAGCGGAAGCAAAAAAAAGTGGCTGCCGCTAAAAAAGAAATATTTTAAAAAACTGGCATTGCCCTGCCCGCTTTCCATGCAGGAATTGGACAATCCTTACCTGGTGCTGGAGTCGTTTTTTAGTTATCGCGGTCTCCGGGAATGGAAACAAGATATGCATGAATGGCTGGAGGCGGGGCTTTCCAATCAAACGGTTTCGGAAATCATCGAACCGGAATCACTGCTTCCCTATTGCCGTTACATGGAAAAACTGGTGGCGGCAGCAGGCTGGCTGCTCCTCTGCCACAAAAAACCGGCAGCATAACGGGCCATTTAAAGTTCATCAGAGAAAGAGATCCATCATTAGTTTTTGTTCCGGGTTTACAGCATACCTGCTAAAGTCGGTCACCCCTTCATTGCGAAGTACCTCTTCGTCGATGAAGAAATTTCCCGTGGTTTCGAATGAAGGCTTCCGCAGGATGTGAAAGGCGGCATCGGCCACAATTTCGGTTGTCCGGCTCCGTTGCATGATAAAATCTCCGCCCAGCAGATTTTGCACGGCGGCTGTGGCGATCGTGGTCCTTGGCCACAGGGCATTGGCGGCAATGCGATGGGGTTTTAGCTCTTCTGCCAGGCCCAGCACCACCATGCTCATTCCATACTTACTCAACGTATAGGCCAGGTGTTTTGAGAACCAGGTTGGATCCATGTTCAGGGGAGGTGACAGGGTGAGGATATGCGGGTTGGCTGCTTTTCTCAGGTGCGGGATGCAGGCCCTGCTCATAAAAAAGGTGCCCCTTACATTAATGGAATACATCAGGTCAAATCTTTTTTCTTCCACCTGCTCTGTGCTGGCAAGGTTGATGGCGCTTGCATTATTGACAAGGATGTCGATGCCGCCAAAAGCCTGTACTGTGGCATCAACAATTTGCCGGATATTCTCGTCAAAACGGATGTCGCCCTGTAAGGGCAACACCTTCCCGGGGCCTGCTTTGGCTATTTCCTCAGCAGCTGTTATAATGGTTCCCTCCAGTTTGGGGTTAGGCTGAACCGTTTTGCCTACAATGGCAATATTGGCACCCTCAGCCGCCAGCCTGATGCCGATAGCCTTGCCAATACCCCGGCTGCCTCCGGTAATGAGCACCGTTTTATCCTGAAAGATCATGGTTTATATGGGGTTGTTTGTCAAAATAAAAGTAGGCCAATTAATGCAGGGGTCAAAAAGCTCGTATTTCTACGGAAAGCATTCCCGTAAAATTACTAAGGCCATGGTAGATACTGAAATTGGGAGATCAAGCAATAGCCCTCTTGCCCCTTCTTTATTCAATTGTATGTTTACATAGTCAAATTTGATTGATAGCTGATCCGAAATCCAAAAGCCTAAAGACCCAAACCAATCATCCTTGAAAAATCTTACATCCTGAAAAACCACAAGGATCCAGTATCTATCAAAACCGACACCGTTTAAAATCCAAGATCTATGTAAACCGTCCTACGAAGTGTAAGTTAAAATTTGTACCTATTGATGACCACAATCCCATGGTTAAGTCATGTACAAACAATTGGAAAGTCCCGGACCGATCCGGGACTTTCGTCTTTTATAAAGAGAGGTATGCTATGAAGTGGATGTCTTACCAGTACCGGTAACCGACCAGGTTGGCCAGCTGGAGTTTGGCGATGCAAAGCTGGTACTCATACTGCAGCCTGGTGAATTCCGCTCTTTGCAGGTTGGTGGAAGCATTGGTCAGATCGAGGTTGGTAGCCACGCCATTTTTGAAACGGCTGGCGGTGAGCTCCTGTGCTACGCGGTTCTGCTCAATTTGTCCCTGGGTATTCTTAATACGATCAATATTCGACTCAATATCGGTCAGCGCCTGGTCGATATCTTTCTTGTAATTGTTGACCATGCTCTCGATGGCCAACTCGTTCTGCCTTACACTGGTTTCCGCAAGCTTGATCTGCTGTTTGGTCCTTCCGCCATTATAGATCGGGATATGCAGGCTTACCCCGGCATTGTAGTTAAACCTCGGATCATTGATGTTGGGAAGATAATTGTTCTTTACACCCACATTGGCCCCCAGGTCCAGGGAAGGGCGGTTGATCAGCTTGGTGATGCCCAATTCATCTTGCGCCTGCTTGATCCTGTCCTTGGCAATGATGAAGTCGAAGTTGTTGGTCTGCGCCTCAGACAGGGCGTCACCGACAGTCCTCACGGGCATATCGAAATCGAAAGCCCTTCCGTTTGCGGCAGCCGTGCCGGTGGTATATTCCAGGAGGTTGATCTGTTTTTGCAGGGAGTTCTGCAGGTCTACCTTGCGGTTGGTTTCGATGTCCACCTGCGCCTGAATATTGAGCAGGTCCACTTTGATGGCATCCCCGTTCT
>DATJYH010000290.1:0-3493 GCA_035499675.1 Puia sp. | reverse complement strand
GATCAGCCAGCCCACTCTTTTTTTGATGAGGCGGAAAAAAGAAATTTCGAGATAGGGTTCATCCAGCGCTTCCGTACCTCCTATTTTCTGGATATCTTCCTTGAATTCTTCACTGGTCACCCACAACACGTCGTCGATGGTGACGATGCCGAGGAGGACATTGTTGTCATCGAGCACCGGCAGCGCCACCCGGTTATTCATTTTGAAAGCCTGGCTGGCGGTCTCCTGGTCGTCGTTTACGTGCAGGGCGATATAGCGGTTATCAATGACGTCTTCGATCTTTTTGTCAGGGTCAGCCAGGATGATCTCACGGATACGGATATCGTCAATAAAATGTCCCTTTTCATCCACCACATAGATCACATCAATCGTTTCACTGTCCTTACCCTCCTGGCGGATATGCCGGATCACATCCCTCACTGTCCAGTCGATCAGCACCGCAATATAGTCGGGTGTCATCAATCTTCCCACACTGCCTTCGGGATAACCCAGCAGCGATAAAGTTATTTTTCGTTCTTCGGGATTAAGTAATTTGATCAATTCTTTGACCACTTCACTGGGAAGATCCTCCAGGAAAGAGGTACGGTCATCAGCAGGGAGGGCGTTCAGCAACTCGGCTGTTTTGGCGGGCGACAATTCCTGGATGATGCGTTTCTGAACAGGGAAGTCGAGGATCTTGAAAGTGCTGACTGCCCGGTGCAGGCTAAGGGTACTGAGGATCCGGCTTTCATGTTCGGGCAATTCACTGACCAGTTCTGCCACTACACTAATATTTTGTTCATCCAGGAAATCATGGATGGCCAATTGGTTGTCCGATTCCAGGAGCTCCAGGAAATGATCCCTGACTTCATCCAGTGTGTCCATTTCAGCCGGCATGGCCTCAAATTTAGTGTATAGTCCCTATCAATGGTATTTTGTAATATTATGTCAGTAAAAAAGATTTTTACGGGACTTTCTTTTTCTGTTTCTCCGAGGTTTGTGAAGGAGGGTTGAACCGCGCTGGGGAGTATCCGCGACCGGTTCCGGCGGGGCAAGATACAAAAAGAAACTGCAGGGCCTGACCCGCCCGGAATCCATATGCGCAATTTTTCCGCAACATGATGGCCCCCTTCTTATACATCGGCCCCTCGGGTCAAAAGGGACGTGGCGTGTTTACCCGCGAAGATATTCCCCGCGATACTGTCATCGAGATATCTCCTGTGATCGTTATGACCGGCCGGGAACGGCAGCTGCTGGACCAGACCCTGCTGCACGATTATATTTTCGAATGGGGAAAATCAAGACAGGAATGCTGTATGGCGCTGGGGTATGTGCCCTTGTACAACCACTCCTATTCCTCCAATTGCGAATACGACATGGATTATGAAGAGCAGACGATACGCATCAAGACCATGCGCTTTATCAAAGCAGGGGAGGAACTTTTTATCAACTACAATGGCGACTGGAATAATAAAAAACCCCTTTGGTTTGACGCCGGTTGAGACAGCTGTCCCAGGCGATGAACAGCGTTGACTAATGTCTTTGTGTCTTCAGCAACGGCGCATACCTGATCGAGAAATAAATACCATAACTGCTCAGTTGAAGGCTGCCGACCCCCACGCCTTTCAGCGGGATCCTGGCATAAGGTTCGGCCTGGAAGGAGAATCCTTTACCAAGTTGTTGTTCGATCCCGGCAGAAAGGTCTGCCACCGCAAACAGGTAACCCTGGGGGTTATTGTATGCCTGCCAGCCGGTTCTCCATACATAGTTAGGCCAGGCAGGGTCCGAGCAATAGAACTGGTAATTTTCATTTTTCATCAGGTAGGAAGAAACACCTCCATTCACAAAGAAGGCGGTTTTTTTGCCGGTGCTGAAATCATACCTGATCGTGAGGGGAATTTCAAACATGCTGCAATTGCCCTGCACAAACAGGATCGAGTCGTTGGAAATATAACCGGGCTTTCCATGAAAATCTTCCCCGTTGGCACCATAGTTCTTCTTCGTATACATGAACCCGGTATTGATCGACCAGCGGTGGAGGAATTCGTACCCCAGGGTCACACCGATGTTACTGCTCAACAAATTGTTGGTCGCGGATTTAACATTCGTGTAATCCGGACCCGCTGCCAGCCCGATTTTAAGCGCCCTGTTGTGATAGGCTGACCGGTCGTTGTTTTTATTGGGATGAACAATGTCCGTATTCCTGATATTCGCCCGGGCATTGTAGTGATTGAGCGCCGAATCATTCAGCAGGATATAGGGCGTATAAGGATCGGTTGTTTCCACACCCGGAACAGCGGCATACTTCAACGGCGATGGGGAAACCGGGCCGTTATTCGTTACATGGTTGTTTTGAATGGTTTTTTGTCCACCCGCATTTTCCGCGGTAGCCTGGTTTCCGTTCCGGGCACTCAGGTCCTTGTTGCTTCCGCCCGTAATATCATTTCCTGAAGCGGTCCGTCCCTGTTGGAGCGCAGCCGCGCCGCCTGCGGTGGTCAGACCGATGGCAGTTCCATGCTGCTTCGTTGCGCCAGATGCCGGGTGATCATTTTTGTGGTCATGTTGCGCCTTGTTATCAATGCCAGATCCATTTTTTGCGTCTGTTACCGCAGTGGGGTTGCCAAGGTTTTTATGAACGACATCCTCCTGTTGGGCATCCTTTGCCAGGCCTGAATTATTTTCGGGAGTAGTTGCAGCGTCCGGCCCACCCTGGGCATTCGGCGCGTGGTGCTCCACTTTCCTGGAAACTCCGCCGGTTGCGGTACCGGATTCTTTTCCTGCTGCTGCGCCGTTGGTGGTTGACGGATTGGCCGGGTTGACCAGGCTGCTGTTTTGTTTTGTTTGCTGTAGGGTGTCGGTCTTGTGACTGGCCGACCTCAACCAGAAAATAACTGAGCCGGTTACCAGCAGGGCCACAACTCCATAAAAGTGGAGGCTGATACGGTAACGGGTAACCGAAACCGGGGGCTCCGTGCCGATTTCCTGGTCCAGCATAGCACTGAGCTTATCCCAGGATGAGTCAGGCTCACCCGGTTCAAACTGCTCAGCAGCTTCCCGGCTTAGGCGGTCCAGGTCTTTATCGGAGAGGTTCAACATAAATCTTATGGTCAGTTTTCTTTATGAGTATTTTTCGCAGGTTTTCCCTGGCTTTGGATAAATTGGATTTGGAAGCGCCCACAGAAATCCCCAGCTGCTGCCCGATTTCTTCATGCGTGAGCCCTTCAATGACAAAAAGGTTAAAAACAGTTCTGTAAGCAGGAGACAATTCGCGGATGGCCTCAATGATTTCCTTATAAGACAGTTTGTCCAGTCCGTTTTCAGCATGGTCGGGGATTTTCTCCGATTCCTCCGTAAGCACCTGTCCATTGAGGTGGGCGGCATTCTTACGGTAGTAATCTATACAGGTGTTTATCAATATTCTCTTAAACCATCCTTTCAGCGCCACGGAAATTTCAGGATGCCTGGTTTCATCAAACTGGTGAATGTTTTTGAACAACTTGGTAAAACCTTCGTT
>DATJYH010000289.1:0-12826 GCA_035499675.1 Puia sp. | reverse complement strand
GTAAGCAGACAGATCCGCCTGCTGCGCAAATACGTAGGTAATTGTTTGCTGGGGCCCGATGCTGGCGATGTTCTCGGTAACGGTCGCGCCGTTGATGTTATAGCTGATGGGTATATTGTTGAGGGTTGTCGCGGCATAGTTCCGGACCTGCACACTGATGGTTTCGGATGCCGAAAGCCCGCAGATATTGGACAGGGCGGGTTGCGCCAGCGCGATCATGCCCACGTCATTGGTGGATTTTGTCAGGGTGACGTCGTCGAATGAATAGCCATTGTCAAGGTCACCATCAGGTATAACCGAATTCGTGGAGGTATAACCCTGTTCGCCGAATTTCACCTGGAAGCTGCTGCTGACAGTTTGTGCCGGCCCCGCTGCGGCGAGGAGGCCGGTTACGTCTATATGTTTGGAGGGTTTGTAAATTCCGATATCGTTGGCGTTGGAAGAAAGTGTGTCTGCCGGAATCCAGGCGGCCTGGTCATTTCCCCTGATCCAGACGGCATTCCCGGGAAGTACAAAATCGATCCCCTGGTTTTTACAATAATAATCCAGCCAGATCTGGTCTGTAGCGCTGAAGCCGGACAGGTTAAAGGTCATTACCATGCTATCGGCACTGGTAGTGGTCAGGTTCATGACCTGGTCGAGCGTGGCGCAACGGTTGCCCGTTCTCGCAAAACCGGTATTGATAAAGGTCCGTGCCCTTCCGTTGCTGGTACTGGTGCTGAAATCACAGCGATCGAGGCCGGTAAAACCCAGCGTCCTCGATGTGTAGGATTGTGCAACGGCTGATTCAAAACCTTCGGTAAATGCCGGGGCCAGTGTAACCGGGTCATTTTGCAGGTTTTTGACAGTGGCGACCAGCGTATCGTTGCCGGGCTGCGGATCACCGGGATAATCCACCCATACCTTGATGGAATAGCTTCCCGGTGTGGAAAAGTCGAACTGGTTCGCGGCGCTAAAGCTGTAGGTGTAGGCACTGCCGGCGGCGACGACCTGGCTGCTGTTCTCGGTCACTACCGGACCACCGTTTACCTGGTAAGAAATATTGAAGGTTGCCGCGGATGCCGCACTCCCCAGGTTTCGCAGTTCCACCTGAATTGCGGTTATGCCTAACTGTGATGATGTGAACATGCGGCCCGTAACCGGGGCAATCAGCGAGTCGGCAGTAAAATCATTTAGAAATGCGCTGCCTGAGCAGGCGCCGCTGTTGGGTTGTACATTCACGGCGACGGATCGACGACCCGGGAGCGCGTTGTTGTAGGCACGAACACCCAGCCAGTAGCTGCTGTCGGGGTTCAACCCGTTCAGGAGATAGGTAGTGTCCGTAGTATTGTCAATGGCCTGCATGCTGTCGCCCTTCAGCATCATGATCTCGTACAGCGTGGCAGCGGGAATACTGTTCCAGAGCAACTGCGCATAGCCCCGGCAGGGCTTACTGACGGTTACCAGCGGCTGCCCGAGGATGCTGAAATTATAATGACTCATGTCCGTGTAGCCAGGCCCGTTACAGGTTACACGAATCAGGCCGGTATTGGTAGCAATGGCAGGAACCGTCCACGCAAAAAGACGGCTGCTACCGGGAACGGTGCTGGAGATATTTGTCCAGGTAGTGCCATTGTCTGTTGAATAATCAATGCTAAAACTGTTACCATTCGTTCCATAGGCTGTCCAGCGAATATACTCCGTTTCACCGGGCACCCAGGTTTCGTTGCCGTATGGATACATCAGGGTAACCGAAGGGTTGATGACCTGGTAGGCAATGGCAAAATTTTGATTGCCGGTTGGGATACTCGTGCCATGCACGCTGATGGTAAAGTTCCCGGCGGGAGGATTGTTGATCACCACCTGCTCGATGTTGTTGAGGTTGTCGACCCCTTCCACCGCAGCATTGTTCACGGCAGCAGGACTGGGATCCAGGATCAGGGGGTAGTGAACTGTTCCGCCGGGAGCGGTGACCGTGAGGTCAAGATTGTTTACGAGCGTTGCATTTGCATAGGGAACCGCCGCGGCATCCGGCCAATACAGCATGATTTTTAACTGTTGAACGCCGGCAGGAAGACCGCTGATGGAATAATTCATCGTTCCTGCATTGGATACATTGCCGGTAAAGTACTGGTTGTTGTCCATGGTTTCCACGGCAGTCTTCGCATTCAACATACCAAAGCCATATGTAAAATCGGGTCCGGGATTGCCAAGGTCGTCGGCGCTGTTGCATGCAATGGCCTTGATCAGTGCCCCGGAAGGATCTACCCCGGCGTGCAACTGTCGGTATCTTTCATATAACAGAGATATGGCACCGGTTACAGTCGGACAAGCCATACTGGTTCCTGACATGGAGCCATAAGTATTGTGCGGCAGCGTGGAGATGATATTGGTACCGCCAGCCACGATTTCAGGTTTAAGCCTTCCGTCGTTTACGGGCCCACGGCTGGAGCCGAGGTTAATGCTATAACTGCTATTGTTCAGGTTTCCGACAGAGAGAACATTCTTAGCGCACTGGAAGCCAGACTTTATCGTGGCAAAATGGAGCGGATAGGGACTGCAGGTGAGCGCTCCGTCATTTCCGGCAGCAAACACATGCAATAGTGAAGGGAAGCTATCCAACTGAACGTCCAGGTAATTGGCAAGTGCGTCATATTCACCTTCTCCAGGGCAATTGTTTAAACCAGAAAAATATGAATTGTTGGTGAGCACCATATCGTAGTCGTTGATATAGGTAGGCGTGTTGACGAGGATGTCGCTGAAGTACTGGCTGATCAATGTAGCATGTGGCGACATCCCTTTGTATTTCGGGTTGAGGATACCTCCACCCGCAACCGTGCCGGCCGTATGCGTACCATGCGCCTGCACGTTGGTGGGATTTCGCTGCACAAGTCTTCCCGTTAAATCTATATGGGTGGAGGGATCTGAATTGTCGCCAATACCAATGGCAACATGATCGCCCTGTAAATTCCTGCCCGAGGATGCACCCAGTACGTCCAGTCCATGTGCGGCGCGGTTATTGTAATTGAGTGGCATGTCCTTCAGCACCTGGGGGCTGATATAGGCCACAAAAGGCAGTTCGGCCATCCTGCGAATGGCGGCTTCCGATGCTTTCACAAAAACGGTGTGGCGCGGTTGTATCTTGGTAAACTGCAGGTGCGCGCCTGCTGCCTGCAATTCCTTCTCCACCGAAGATTTGTCAAGACTCCCAAAAAATGTAACCGCGATGACGGCACCGTCCACCTGGCTTCGTTGCCCGCTTTCTTCCGTCAGAGCCGGCGCCAGTTTTTGCCCGGGGGGAATTCTGAATATTGCATTCACATGCGCGTTCTTCAGGTCGCGGAAAACGCTGCTATCGGAGATTTCCGCTGTAAAGGCATTGCCCGGCAGGTAATCAAACAACCGGATGCCCCGCGCGGCCAGCGCGTCTTTTTCGGAAGGTCCCGGCAACTGATCAAATCGGATGATGGTATAATATTTTTGCTGGTACCGGGTATATTGAAACGATGTACCTGACGGTCTTTTGCCAAGCAGGTTGTTTTCCCGGCTTATCTCGCCGTTTTTTAACCGGAGTGGAGCAGTTAGTTTCTGAGCGAAGGATGAACCAAACAATAGACAACAGGCAAGACTTATCAAATAAACATGCTTCATGCAAACGGTTTTACCGGGTTAGTTTTTTTGTTTCCCGCCCGGTCTGTCAAAACTGATGGATCATTGAAAAAAAGGCGCCGGTGTCGGGAATAACAGCAGGTTGTCTACCTGTTAAAATAGTTTAAGTACAACGCTTTTTCATTGTTATTATTTTGATAGCTAAAAAATTGATAGTTAATTGCGTAGGTATCTGTCACGGTATTACGCGCCAGGGCCGGGAAGAGAGATTTTTCTGTTTTAAGAAAACAGGTGCTGACTGCTGAACCCTGTTTCCGTTTAACCCTCCTCTTTACAACCATTCCGATGAAATAGAATATGGAATTCACTATGTTAGCGTTATTAAGGAGATTGATTGCACTTTGAAAGAACATCGTCATATTGCCATATCGTTTCCATTTCTACTGCTTTTTCTCGCGTTGCTGACAATGACGCCGGGAAAAGTCTTTTCCCGCGATAAGATGGCCGGTACGGACAAATTTTTCACGGACAGCATTCCCAAGAACGATACCATCCCCAAAAAAGTAAAACACAAGAAGGGCATCACCCGATACATCAGCATATTGACGGATAAACAGCAAAGGGATTCCCTGCTTGTAACACTATCCAGGCCAACCGTGGTCACACCCTCGGCCGACAGTATCGTGTGGCAAAGACGTCAAAACAACTTTACCCCGTACCGGGGCAAGGTTATACGTAATATTTATTATAACCAGCTAAAGGTTTTCGGGACTGAATTCCAGGACACTTCCGTGAAAATATCTCCCGGCATTGTCAGATTTGCCAACCGTCTTCATCTCAACACCCAGGAATGGATGATCCGGCAGTCGCTTTTTTTAAGGGAAAATGATACCGTTAACGCCTATAAACTGGTCGATAATGAACGCTATCTCCGTAGTCTTCCCTTTATCCAGGATGCGAGGATTTATGTGATCAACACCTACCAGGATTCCGACTCCATCGACATCGTGGTGCTCACCAAAGACGTGTTTGAATATGGTGGTACATTGTCCAGCTTTACCAACACTTCTATCGCGGCAAGCATATACAACAACAACCTCCTCGGAGCAGGTCAGCAGGTATTGGTGGGTTATAAATGGGATGAAACCTATCGTCCTCAGTCGCGGGGTGAAGTCAGCTACACCAAGTACAACCTGGGTGGCTCTTTTACCGATGTGTCGTTTGGGTACAGCGCGCTGAATGACCGCCCCACCACCGATACCGGGGTATACGAAAGATCTTATTATTTTTCTGCCAATCGCCCCCTCTATACCACCTGGGCAAAATTTACAGGAGGGTTAACATTGTCGTACAATAAATCAATGAACATCTACTCTCTGCCTGACTCGATATATAGAAACTATGCCTACGATGTAGTGGATGTTTGGGCGGGTTACAACTGCCGAAACCAGTTTAAAACAACCGGATTTACCAGCGAGCAACCCAACATCGCCATCCTGGCCCGGAGCTATAATATGAATTTTGAAGAGAAACCCTGGCAGCCGAAGTACGAGTCCAATCCCAGTTATAACGATCACCGGTATGTGTTGGGAGAAGTGGAACTTTTCCATTCAAGTTTTTTCAAAACAAACTACTTCTTTGGTTTTGGGCGAACAGAGGATGTTCCCTCAGGTTATAATATTTCCGCAACCGCCGGGTACGACAATTGGGTGGGCGTGAAAAGATTGTATACGGCGATGCAGGCCCAGCGATACTGGCTTGGCAAAAAAAATGATCTCCTCAGCGGACTGGTTGCGGTGGGGACCTTTGTGAACAATGGAGTTCCGGAAGATGCGGTATTGCATGCACAACTCAACTATTATAGCAATCTCTGGCGATGGGGTTCACAAAAATTCAGGCAGTTCCTCGCACTGGACTATATCGGATGCCCCAACCCGAACCTCTATAGTTACCGGCCGCTCAACATCAACCGGGAAAACGGCATACTGGGATACCGCAATACTGCTTTAAACGGGTTTCAGCGAATGAATATGAATGCACAGACCACGTACTACAGCCCCATCAGCATCTACGGTTTCAAATTTAATTTCTATACATTGTTGGAGGCCTCGCTGCTGGCAGGAACACCCAAAACGGAGAGTATTTTTCACAGCCCGTTTTATTCGAGCATCGGTGTTGGCTGTTCGATCAGGAATGAAAACCTGGCCTTCAATACCCTGCAATTCTATGCGAGTTACCTGCCATCCGTGCCAGGCGCGCCACAGACCTTCTTTTTCCAGATCACCTCCACGGCTGTACTCAACTTCAATATCTTCGCTGTGCAGGCACCCGCGGAAATTTTGTACAGATAATTAGATACAATTTTTATCGATGTTTTGCGACACGGCCGGCGATATGGACGCCTGGGTGCAAAGGTTTGGCCGATGAATTTTTTTATTCATATTTTTTTTGGTAAATTCTCTTTTTTTGTCAGTGTATCTGCTCCTGCAGGAACCAGGAGTTGCCCGGGATCAGACCCATGGAGGGGTAAATCCATATCCCGGGAACCAGGATCATCACAGAACCTTTATCTATGGCCATCAGCTTTTCCCGGAAACCAAAAAGTAAATGGAGCCGCGTAGCTGGCATCATGGCCAAAACAGTGGTCATCATTTTTTTGCTGCTGCTCGTACTGCTCTTCCTGCTACAGACTTCCTTTGTTCAAAACCTGGCCCGTAAAAAAATTCAGAGTTACCTGCAGTCAAAACTGCACAGCCGGGTGGAGATAGGGGACCTCACGATCCGGTTTCCACGGAAAATCATTCTTCGCAACCTGTACCTGGCGGATTTACGTGGTGACAGTTTATTGGCTGCCGGCCATGTAGAAGTGGACATCAGCATGTTCCGCCTGCTGGAGCATGAGGTCAGGCTAAATGCCATCCACCTCGATGACATAACAGCAAAGATCAGCCGCAAACTGCCCGATACCAGCTTCAACTTTGCCTATGTCATACGCGCTTTTTCGGATACGTCCGCCAAAACCGCAAATAACAGCGAGGGCAGCGGCTATCGGATTGTGATCGGGAAGATCCACCTGCACAATATTTCGCTGGTATACCGGGACGATGCCAGTTGCAACGATGATTCCCTTCACCTCGGAAACCTGGAAACCACCGTTCGCATATTCGACCCGATACATGGCAAATATGACATCCCGGTGATCAGTTTGTCGGACCTGACAGGCAGCGCCCGGCAATACCAACCCACACTCAGACTGGCAGGCAACCCGACAACGGAAAATAAATCGCCCGAAGGTTCAGCGCCCGTATCCATGCAACTCGGCAGCATTGATCTGCATAATATAAATGCCGGTTACCGGGATGAAACCGACGGATCGACAGCTGGTCTGCAGCTGGGCGAGCTCCTGACGGCAGGGGGAACGGTAGAACTTGGGAAAATGATGTTCAGCCTGAAGCGTCTGGAACTCCGGTACACAGCCTTTTCCCTGCATCTGGGGAAAAACGCACGCGGAAAGCCAACCGGGAGCGCCATCCCGGCAACGAAAACAAGCCAGCCTTCGTGGCGGGTTGTTGTTGACAGCCTGAGCCTGGCCAATAACCAGTTTCAGTTTGACGATGATAACAGCAAACCTGTTGCTACCGGTATAGACTATGCGCATTTAAAGATCAGCAACCTGTTGTTGATGGCCGGTCATGTGCTGGCAAGCCCGGATGAATACAGCGGAACGGTCAGCCGCCTGTCCCTGGCCGACCGAAGCGGGCTGCGGGTGCTTCAGGTTTCCGCGGGTTTCCTGTACAGCAATCGACGTGCTGCCCTGGATCATCTCCTGGCCCGGACCGATCGCAGCATCGTGAGGGGCGAGGCTGTGATCAATTACACATCTCCTTCCATCTTTTCTTCTGCTCCGGGAAACATACAAACCAGGGTCACACTGGATCATACGGCCGTGGCCACAAAAGACCTGCTGCTTTTTGTTCCGGCACTGACAGGCATGTTTAAAAATTATACGCAATCGGTGATCCGCGTAAATGGAAAGCTAAGCGGTCCCCTGAAAAACCTTACCATATCGCAACTGGAAGCCGGGGGACTGGGGCAAACCCGGGCACATATTTCGGGCAGCATCAAAGGTTTGCCCAACGCAAACAGTGCCTTTTATGATATCGAGGCAACAGAGCTGGCTACCTCCAAAACGGATATTGAGCAGCTTCTTCCGCCGGGGAGCATTCCATCTACGCTTCGGATACCTGCCAGCGCGAAAGCATCCGGACACTTTACCGGTAGCCTCCGGGATTTCCACGCATCCCTGGATGCAGCAACCACCGAGGGCCGGTTTTCATTGGAAGGATCGCTCGATTGGGCAAAAAAAAGCTATCAGGTGGAGGCCAGCTCCCAGGCCCTCAACCTGGGTTATATCCTGAAACAGGACAGCCTGCTCGGCGAAATCAGCCTGCGATTTTCTGCGACAGGGAAGGGATTTGACTACAAAACCCTGCAAACGGACATTCATGGCACGCTCGCGGATGGAAAAATAAAGGGTTACGCATATAAAGATCTTCGCTTTGACGGAACCCTGCGGGAGGGAAAAGGGAACTGGCATGCTTCCATGCATCAACCGGACATCGCTTTTGTGCTTGCGGCCGGCACGGATTTCGCCGGAAACTTCCCGGCGCTGCAATTGAATCTCCAATTGGATACCGCAAACCTGCAGCACCTGCATTGGCTGAACGATACACTCGGGCTGAAATTAAACCTGGTAGCCAATTTCGTCAATACCAACCCCGATTCACTCCAGGGGAGACTGGACATCGATAAGCTCATGATCTGGGATGGCCGGCAATCCCTCACAACAGACACGATTTCGTTTGTGGCCAATAGAAAAGACTCCCTGGAAGACATGATGCTGCATTCTGAATCCGGGGATATTCGTTGGACGGGTTTCTATAAAGTGACGGAATTGCCCCAGGTGCTCAGGGAAACCATCAATGGATACTACGACTCACCCGGTTTTCATCACGCTAATGTACAACCGCAAAACTGGAACCTGTCGGTAGCTCTCAAACCCTCCCCGGTACTCCTGGCGATGATACCCTATGCCAGGGGTTCCGACTCGCTCACGGCCGTCCTACAGCTCGACAGCAGGCAGCATAAACTGGACGTGAACCTGTCGGCTTCAAAAATTCAACTGGACCAGCAGACTATCCGTGGTTTGCTGCTGGGAGTTTCCGGCAGGGACAGTGTACTTCGTTATCGCCTCCGGGTGGCGGAAGCCGGGCCGGAAAGCTTTCATCTAAACGAAGTTGTATTACAAGGCTGGTTGGCACATAATGAAGTGGCAACCTCGCTGTTGATCAAAGATGCGCGTGGGCATGACCGTTATCACCTGGCCGGAAAATTGTCGCGGGAACCCATTGGGTTCCGGTTTGCAATCGCTCCTGACAGCCTGCTGCTCAATTATGATACATGGAATGTAGCCAGGGATAATTTTATCCACTATGACTCTTCAGGGCTGTTGGTTAACCACCTGGACATTTCCAACCGGGATCAGTCGCTCCGGCTGTCCAGCCTCCCCCCGGGAACCCAGTCGCCCCTCCATGCATCCTTTAGCCAATTTCAGGTAAGAACGCTCACGGCCTTTATGAACCAGGATTCCCTGTTCCTCAACGGGTGGCTGAACGGTATGCTGGAAGTGAGAAACCTTTTGTCCCACCCGATATTTACGTCCGACCTTGAACTGACCGGCCTTACTTATAAAAAGGATACGATCGGGAATGTTTATGTCAAAATAGACAACCGCCGGGAAAATGCTTTTGTAGCAGACATCTCGCTCCAAAGTCGCAAAAACCAGGTAAAGATGGGAGGCACTTATTACACCGGTCAGAACAAAACGGATATCAATATTAACGTCGGTCGGTTTGACCTGTCCCTCTTAAAATCCCTCTCCGCCGGGCAAATCAAAGACATCGTCGGAAATCTGAGGGGCAACCTGCATGCTTCCGGCAACTTATCGACCCCGGTACTGGTTGGAAACCTTTATTTCGACAGCACAAGCGTAACGCCGGATATATCCGGTGAGCCCCTGAAAGTTTCCGGTGACCCGGTAGTGTTTGACAAAGGTGTTATTACGCTGAACCGGTTGTTGCTGACGGATTCCGCCGGGAACAACGCGAGCATTACGGGGAAAATCTATACAGATGATTATAAAAACTATCGTTTTGACCTGGGGCTGAAAACCCGGAATTTCAGAGCCGTCAACGCACCGAAGGAAGTAAACCGATTGTTTTATGGGAAGTTGAACCTGGACGCCGACATGAAGATAGTCGGGGATATGAAAACACCCAAGGTCAATGCCAATCTTCACATCAATGATAAAACCGACCTGACTGTTACGCTGCCCAGCAGCGACCCGGAAGAAGTAAGCAGGGAAGGAGTGGTGCTGTTTGTCGACAAAAAATATGCGGAAGATAGTGCGCGGATCAGGGCAATGACCGATTCACTGGGCAGGTACGCGGATGTGAGGGGACTGCAGGTAACCTCAACCATCGAAACCGACAGCAATGCGCGCTTCACGATGATTATTGATGAGCGTAACGGTGATGCCCTTACCATCCGGGGCCGGGCGGATCTGGCCGGGGGTATCGACAAAACGGGGCGGATGAACCTCACCGGTAACTATGAACTTGACAATGGGTCCTACAATGTTTCGTTAAGTGTGCTGAAAAGAAAATTTGAAATCCAGCGGGGAAGTAGTTTGATATGGACGGGCGATCCCCAGCAAGCTAACATCAATATTACGGCCAGCTATGTGGTGAATGCTTCACCGATCGATCTCGTACAGCAGGATCTGTCAGGCCGGTCGCAGGACGAAATCAACAGGTACAAACAAAAATTGCCATTTCATGTAAACCTGCGGATGACAGGCGAACTGCTGAAGCCGGTACTTAAATTTGAAATTACGCTGCCTGCATCGGTGCTGGCCGCCTGGCCGGAGGTCGATACCCGGTTGCAACAGATCCAGTCCAACGAGTCGGAAGTAAACAAACAGGTGTTTGCCCTGCTGCTGCTGAATCGCTTTGTGCAGGAAAATCCCTTCACTACGGCCACACCTGCTTCAGATGTGGGACTGATGGCCAGGCAAAGCGTAAGTACCCTGTTGACCGACCAGCTGAACGCGCTGGCCGGCAGCCTGATCAAAGGGGTTGACCTCAGCTTTGACATGAACTCCGATCAGAGTTTTTATACCGGTCAGGCACAAACGCAAACAGAATTGAACGTCGCGGTGTCCAAAAATCTCTTCAACGACCGGGTAAGCGTGAAAGTGGGCAGTAATTTCCAGCTGGAAGACGTATTACCGGGCCAAAGTGCCGCCAACATCGCAGGCGACATCAGCGTTGACTACCGGCTGAGTAAGGACGGCCGGTACAGCCTGCGGGCTTATAGAAAAGACCAGTATAATACCATTGTAGAAGGCCAGGTAGTAGAAACGGGACTCAGCTTCATACTGACTTTTGATTACAACACATTCAAAGAACTATTTCAAAAAACGGCCACAAAAAAGCAGCAGCGCAGGAACAAACCTAAAACGACAACAGGAAACTCCAACACAAGTCAATGAACAGGTACCAAAACAAATGGATGTTGGGTTGTTTCCTGGTCGTTGCACTGGGTGCCTGTCATGAAGCGAAATACCTCGGGCCTGGTCAATACCTGTACGATAAATCCATAATCAGGATACAGGACAGCGGATTTATTTCGGCACGACAGAAAAAAGACCTGGTTGCCGAAATGAAAACGCTCCTCAGGCCCGAGCCGAACAAAAAATTCCTGGGCTTCAGGTTCAAGCTGTGGGTATACAATGTAGTGGGGGAGCCGAAAGGGAAAGGCCTGAAATATTTTCTGCGGAACAAGGTAGGAGAAGCACCGGTGTATGCCTCTTTATCTGCTTTTGAAAAAAACCGGGCGGTGCTTACCAACCGCCTGGAAAACCGTGGATTTTTCAAGGATACCGTGATATTGGATACGGTTTCACATTCCCGTACTATGACGGCGATCTACACTGCCCGCACGGGCCCGCAATACAGCATCAGGGATGTCAGTTTTCCTTCGGATTCCAGTGCCCTGACCCGGGAGATACGCAATGCCGCTAAGAATTCCAGGCTCAAACCAGGCGATCCGTATAACCTGGACGTCATCAAAGATGAGCGTTTGAGGATCGATAACAGGCTCAAACAAACAGGGTACTACTATTTCCTCCCGGATTATCTTCTCGTCAGGGTGGATTCCACCGTAGGTAACCATACGGTATCGATGCAGGTTAGTTTGAAGGCAGCGACACCTGAAAGAGCGACTGAGCCATATAGCATCCATACGGTGAACCTCTATGTTGACTACGATCCGTTGGTGGACAGCGGCATCAGCAATACGATGGTAAATAAGTTTCACGGCTGCTCAATTTTTGATCCTGGTAAGAAATTCAGGCCCGTTGTATTCAGCCGCGAGCTTGTTTATCAACCCGGCGATCTTTACAACCGGAAAAACCAGGACCTCGCCCTGAGCAGGCTGGTCAGTCTCGGGGTCTTTAAATTTGTCAGGGTTAGTTATGATGAACCAGACAGCAGCAGTCGAAAATTGGATGTATTCTACAACCTGACGACCACGCAAAAAAAATCCATCCGCTTTGAAATATCGGGCCTCACCACTTCCAACGATGCCAATGGCGGACTGGTTTCCGTAACCTGGCGTAACCGCAACCTGCTGCGCGGTGCAGAACTGTTTACGGCGAGCGTCTATGGAGGATTTGAAAAACAATACCTCGGATCCGGGCAGTACACGAATATTACCAAGTTAGGATCAGACCTCAACCTGTTCGTTCCCAAAGTAATTGCGCCGTTTACTTTCCAGGCCAACAACGCCTATGTGTCCAAAACCAGGATCAACCTGGGTTATGAGTTCTACGAACGCACCGATCAATATACCCTGAACTCATTCAAGACAGGGTTTGGCTATGTTTGGAAGAGACAGGCGCAGATGGAAGAGCAGTTGACAGTGTTGGGCATCAACCTGGTCAACCCCACCAATATTACGCCGGAGTTCCAGGCTCAGCTGGACACCAATGTGACCCTTGCCAGGAGCATTGAACGGCAGTTTATCATCGGACCAATCTATAATTTCACCTACAATAGTCAATTGAAACCGAGCAAGAGGGCCAATAATTTCTACTTCAACGGCAACCTCGATTTTT
>DATJYH010000288.1:0-7035 GCA_035499675.1 Puia sp. | reverse complement strand
TAAACTGAGCTATACCAAAAAAATAAACGACGAGATCGCCAATTTCGATGTGGGCTGGGCTGCAGGCCTGGTATATAAATTCAGTAAGGATATTTCCATGGCCATGGGTATACGCTATTTCTATGGATTTACGGATGTGGTCAAAACAACGCCGGGTACGCAGCACAATAGCGCCTGGACATTAAATGTGTTCATACCGATCGGGGCAGGCAAGGCAGCTGCCAGGAGACAGCAACAGCAGCAAACGGGAAAATAGAAGCGCACAACCCGCGACCAAAACAGATCCATGAAAAGATTATTTTTGGCTTTTACATCGTTGCATTTCTACTCTTGCATCCGGAGGAGATCATGGTTGTTCCTGCTATACCTCTCTATCAGCATCACGGGCCTGGCGCAATCACAACCCAAGACAAAAATATCACTGCGGGATTCGCTGGATGGCGCACTTGACCTGAGCGATTACGTGATCGAGGCAAACGGGTTCGTACCCGTACCCATCATCATCACCGAGCCGGCACTCGGTGGATTTGGCGGTGGTTTCGTTCCGATCTTTTTGAAAAGAAGAGCACCCTACCGGGATTCGGTGAATGGCAAACTGGAACTGACACCGGTTGCCCCTGACATCACCGGCGGTATCGCAGCGTATACACTAAACAATACCTGGATCACGGCCGGGTTCCGGTCGGGCACCTGGCGCAAACTGCGTATCAAATATGTGGTCGGTGGCGGCTATGCGAACGTAAACATGTTCTTTTACCATACCTTCCCAATGACGGGAGAAAAGAAATATGACTTCAATTTCAGGACCGTACCACTTTTTCTGCAGTCCATCAAGCGCATCGGTTTCTCACACTGGTACGCGGGACTGAAATATCTTTTCCTGAAAACGGATGTGCACTATACCGGCACCCTGCCCTCGTTTATCAATCCAATAGATACCAGCGGCATTGTAAGCCAGCTGGGCGCCGTAATAGAACTCGACAACCGCGACAATGTATTCACCCCCGACTATGGATTTAAGGTTCATTTCGATGCCAACCTATCCGATAAGGCACTCGGTAGTGATTACGATTTTTGGAAAATCAACTATTACATGTATGCCTATAAAACGATTTCTCCTAAATTAGTAGGAGGCTGGCGGGTCGACGGGCAGCAGGCATTTAACAATCCTCCCTTTTATTTACTGCCCTATATCAGTATGCGTGGTGTGCCGGTGCAACGTTACCAGGGTAATGCGGACATCCTGACGGAGCTGGAAGCGAGATGGGATTTCGTTACGCGATGGAGCATCATGTTTTTTGGGGGAACCGGCAAGGCCTTTAACAGCTGGGATGATTTTGGAAGCGCACAATGGGTTATCAGCTATGGTACGGGCTTTCGTTATTACATCGCCAGGAAATTTAAACTGAGAATGGGTTTGGATATAGCCCATGGGCCCGATACCTGGGCATATTATATCGTATTTGGCAGCAACTGGCTGAAGTAGAGAGCCACTGAAACACTGAAAGCCGCATGACACCAAAAATCATACTCGCTATTGACATGAAAAAACAAAAACCAATGCTAACCAGGTTCATGATCATGACCGCCCTCCTCATGGCCATAGGATCATCCCTGCTGGGCCAAACAAACGACACTGCCCAAAAAAAGACCTCTGGTTTTGATAATTTCAACAAAAAAGCGGAGGCACTTTTTAAGGTTATCCCCGTCCCCATCTACTCTTACTCCAGTGATGCGGGCAATATATTTGGCCTGGCAAAATTCAACCTGATCCACCTTTCCAAAAAAGATACCGTCTCAAAACCTTCCAAACTATCAGGCGTAGCCACTTTTTCCACCAAGGGCAGGGTCAATATTTCGGCAGCCACCGAGCTCGTATTTGATCACAACAAATACGTCATCATCAGTTATATTAATTACAAGGAACAGCCCGAATATATTTTTGGTATCGGCAATGATGTTACCATCGATAGCGCGGAACAAGTGCAATACGACCGTATCCAGTTCGTGGCCACCGGTCTGCGCCTGCTTGCCAAAAACCTCTACGCCGGGATTGGATTTGATGTGTCCAACTATTTTTCGATTCAACCGGATAGCAACAGTTTTCTCAAGAGAGACAATATAACGGGTCTCGCGGGCGGCTGGTGTGTGGGCGCGGGACTCTCAGCTGCATACGACAGCAGGGACAATCGTTACAACGCCTCCAGGGGCGCGTATGTGATCAGCACCATGCTTTTCTACAACAAGACATTCGGAAGCGCTTACAATTTCACCAAGTTTGAGCTCGATGCCCGCAAATACTTCAACCCATGGCTGAAACATGTGATCGCCATACAGGCTACCACCACTTCCTGCGGCGGCGATGTTCCTTTTTTTGAAATGGCCCTGATGGGGGGCGATAGCCAGATGCGCGGTTATTACCAGGGAGCTTACCGCGACAACGTGCTGGTGGATGGTCAGGTTGAATACCGCATGCCCGTGTGGAATATTTTTGGCATCACCACCTGGATTGGCGCTGGCCGCGTAGCCAACAGCTATTCGTCCTTATCCATCGATGGTTTTCACCTCTCCTATGGCGGTGGTGTCCGCATCCGGGTAGACAGTAAGAACAATACCAACCTCCGCTTCGACATGGGCTTTGGCCCCGGTGGCATCAGTGGGTTCTATATAAATTTTGGGGAAGCGTTTTAAGGGAATTGACAGCAAACAGATGACAGTTGACAGGAAAACCCGTCATCCATTTTCAGTCGGAAAGACCGACGTAGGAACCCAAGGTCTGTAATTAATCAGGTCAACTTATAGCGCCCCGGGGCTGTCCACTGTCAACTGTCCACTATCTTATACGCTTGCATCAACTTCGAAAGCGACAAAATACTATGCACATTGAGTTTTTCGAAAAGCCTTCGCTTGTGGGTGTTGGCCGTGGAGTACTGGATATGGAGGATATCGCAGATCTCGGGGAGCGATTTTCCTTTGTTGAGCAGGATGGCGATGCCCATCTCTCTTTCTGAAAGATGATCAAATGGATTGGATTGTTCGGGGTTGTTGCGGGATTCGGCCAATAGTTCAGCGAGATTCGGGCTGATGTATTTTTTATCATCCAGCACTCTTTTGATGGCGCGGATGATTTCTTCCTCGGAAGCTGTTTTTTGCAAAAAACCCCTGGCGCCCAGGTTCAGGCAGCGCACGCCATAAATATCTTCCCGGTGCATGGTAAAAACCAGGACCCTTGTGCCCGGTGAAGTCACTTTCATCCAGTCCATCAGCTGTCCGAAGTCCGCATCCGGCATACTGATGTCCAGCAGCACCAGGTCATACCCGTTCGATCTGAGCCGGTTCAATGTGTCGTTGCCGTCTCCTGCTTCGTCGATTTGCACTCCCCGGAAGTGCTCCCCGATCAGTCGCCTGATCCCGGCCCGCACGATGTTGTGGTCGTCTGCTAACAAAATATGCGCCATCATAGTTCAGGTTTAATGATCAAAACACTCTCCGATCATCCCGGAGAGAAAAAGCGTGATCCGTGCCGGCGTCCTGCAGCAGGGCAAAACCCGACAGCGTTACCGATGTTCCTTTGGCGATATCGCTGTCCACCATGATCTCCACTTTCAGTAATTTACAAAAATCAATAATAAACCGGTACCCATAACCGAATTCTTTTTCCTCGATAAGCGGGGTTTGTTCCCGGAGTCGCCGGTGGATCTTTCCCAGCATATCGGCCGACATCCCATTTCCACTGTCCGATACCGTTAGCACGGCCTGGTCGCCCTGCGCATGAAATTCAATCGCGATCACACCATGCAGCGTATTCTTATTGGCATTGTCAATAATGTTGCGCAGGATGATCTTCAGCAATTCCCGGTCGGTATACAGGCAAACGGGGCCGTCGAACGAAACAACCCAGGTATTGCCCCTGGCCTTCATTAATTCCGTAAAAAAAACCTGCAGATCCTGCAGCAATTCTTTGATGAACACTTCAGCGCGCTGTATGCGGAAATTTTTGGTCATGGTGCCCAGCCAGTAACTGAAGTCATCTACAAAGTGAAAAATGCTGGCCGATGTTTTCTGGAGTTCCAGGCCCACGCCCTTCACTTCCGCATTGCCTGAACTGCTGATATCCTGGTTCAGGCGGCGGGTTGCCATATGCAGGAACCAAAGCGGGGACTTGAGATCATGTGCAATGATCATGGCCAGTTTTCCTATGAATTGATTGTGCTGGTACAACTCTTCCCTCGACTGTTCCAGTTCGTTCACCGTTCCTTCCAGGCTGTCGATCAACAGGAGTTGCTCCCTTGTCTTTTCATATACTTCTTTAGCGAGTTGATTTTTACGCCGCACCAGGTAGCGGATCCGGGCACGAGCCAGCGAGAAGAACAATCCGGCAAGCGCGATCAGTACCAACACCTGGAATACCCGGCTTTCCCAAAAAGCGGCGTCTACAGAAAACGACAGATCGGCGCGGATATAACCCTGCCCGCCAAACCCGGCTTTTTTTCTCAGCTGGAGGTGATAGCTGCCCGCCGGAAGGGTATTCATTTCAATGATCCCGTCCCGTTGAACGGTGTACCAGTTACTATCGGTCTCGCCCAACCGATATTCAATTCGCTGATTATAGTCATTGCCGAAATAGGGAGAAGATACCGTGAATTGAAGATGTCGTACCCGGCGGGGTACACGGATGGACGACATTGCGGCAGTCATGCGCAGCGTATCCATCATAATTTCATCGATATGCAGGGGAGCATCCGGCATCACCGGCACGATGCTGTCGGGGAAAAACTGGACCAGTCCCCGGACGCTGGGCAGGGAAAATTTTCCGTTGTTCAGTCGTATGCCCGAAGGGGTGCAGCCACCGTTAAATTCATTGCTGAGAAAGCCATCGTTCCGGTCGTAATAATAATAATATACGGAGCTGATACGTCCTTCGAGATAAGCGTACAGGTCGTCCCATGCGGCCTGGAACAAACCGCGGTTGGTGCTGATCCAGCAAAAGCCTTTGTCGTCACCCAGCATGCAATGCACAGTAGAAAGATAATGGTTGTGGTCCTCGGGCAACCCGATCAAACGGCCCTGGTATTGGGCCAGCAATCCCTTTCCGTAGGTGCCCATCCAAAGTGTATGTCGCTGATCCTCGTAAAGAAAACGGATCTCCGTTTTCGATAACTCGTTATAATAAACCGTTTTTCGGGTGGTTGGATTAAACCTGATCAATCCTCTGTTTCCCCCAATCCATATTTCGCCTGCATCACCCTCTATAAAACTATGGACGCTAAATTCGGCGGGGATGCCTTCCGGGAAATCAATCCAGTCAACACGATCATTTTCTATTTTTCCCAGGAAATGATTGCTTGCCGTCAGCCAAATGGAACCGTCCCGGAATTGCCTGAAACAATGCACACGCAGGTCGTTCTCCGGGATAAACCTGGTTTCGCGAAGCCCGGTGTCCATCTCCACAATACCCGACCCATGACTTTCCAGCCAGCGGTTGGCGTAGTAGTGGCCACCGGTGGTTTGCAACAGGCTTTCGGAAGTAAAACCCGGAACAGGAATCGTCCTCCCGGGGAACAGCACAGCTTTTTTGGTCAGCACGCCATCCGGTCCATAAGGGACCTGTGCGTAAAAAACATTGGCTTCCGGGTCCCGCAGGAGCAGGGTTGAAAAAAAATGTTTCCGGAATATGTACAACCCGTCTGCCATGGTGCCTACCACCACCATATGTTCAGCGGGCCATTCCCGGCATACGGTTATATTGGGGATGTCCCCCACCGTTATGAGGGGCTCGCTCCGGGCACTTATACTGTCTGACATGATTATGCGATAAATCGTGCCCCCCCAGCGTACCCGGATGAAATTGCCATCCTGTAACAGGGAAAGCGGCACTGTCGACCGGTCAGCGCGTTTCATCACAGCAGCCAGGCCCCCGGTGAAGGTTATTTTCCGGAAACTTCGGATGGTAGAATCAGCGGAAATAAATTCCCTGGCATCGTTGAAGTAGTAATACCTGCCCTGCACATACAGAAAACTGTTCAGGACGGAGCGATAAACACTCCGAACATCGGGAAGGGCCCAGCCGGGGATCTCTCCGCGGCTGGATCGGTTGCGACAGCTGTCATACAATGCGTATCCACGGTTCAGGACCTGGAGTCTTGAAGCTCCAGTCGATCCACGTTGCAGCGTGCCCTGGTTATCGATGGTGTAAACGAGGTTGTTCTCAGCATCCACCTGGATGGTTCCATCACCCTGCATGCGGAGACCGACCATGCGGTTCGTCCCGAGTTGGGGAGCGTTGGCCATATTAAAAACGCGGAAACCTGACCCATCAAACCTGACCAACCCCATTTCTGTAGCCAGCCAGAGATATCCGATCCTGTCGCGTTCGATACCTTTGATGCTGTTTTGCGGTAGCCCGTTTTCAGAGTTATAGTGGCTGACGCTAAAACCGGGCGTCTGGGCAGGGATTTTCAAAAACGGAAATTGAAGCAATAGACAAAGGCTCCCCCTGCATCCCATATATACAAACCGCCTGAAAATCATGGGCAGCAGGCAGTTCGGACCCCATCTGCGAAAAACGGGCAGAAAATTTTCCCCATTCATAGGACTTTTCTAAAGGTTATTATTAATGCCGTCGCGATAGCAGAAACTGCTACATGAATATAATCATTTCTGCGATCATTCCGATGCTGCGAAGTAGATACCTTAGCCATATCTATCTCTCAGCAACCCCTGTCTGTACTACTGACAACTACTGTTACACGGGGCTCTGATACCGGCTACGGTATAGCTGGACATAATGACAGATCGTCCTGACTGAGTGCCTGCCGGAGCATATGTCCGAGCAATTGCGGAAACCAGGTTGAGGAACCAGGCTGTGCCTGTATATCCATAGCATTTTTTTTCCGCTAACCGGATGCCGTACCCAAAGCTTTCCCCTGAGAGCCCGACTGTTTGATCATCCTTTCCGGCAGGGATGAAACTGCCGACTCCCGCTCTTTGTAAGGAGGGAGCGGCCGGTACTTTTTCCTTCCTCCGGTCATTAAC
>DATJYH010000287.1:0-2846 GCA_035499675.1 Puia sp. | reverse complement strand
AATGCACAGGTGGTGGCTGATGAACCCTGCCCGTAATGGGCTCAAAATCATGGATCGAAAAAGCAAAGGGATAGCAGCATCCGTCCCAACCCACCACATCAAAGGGGTGGTGGCCATAGTGAATGCCATACATCCTCCCCTTCTTTTTGGTCCGGATCAGGAAATCGCCGGTTTCATCCTTTGTCTGCAGCTCACGGGGTGCACGGATATCCCGTTCGCAATAGGGCGAATGTTCCAGCAGCTGGCCATATTTGCTCAGGTATTTTTTGGGAAAACGGATCGGGCTAAAGGACTCAAGAATAAACAACCGGTTTTTGTCATTGTCGAACCGGATCTGCCAGATAGTACCCCGGGGAATTACCAGGTAGTCCCCATATCCAAACGGGAGATTGCCATACATGGTCTGGAGCACCCCGCTTCCTTCATGCACAAAGATCATTTCATCCGCATCGGCATTTTTATAGAAATAGTCATGCATGTCCGCCTGCGGGGCCGCCAGGGAAAGATGGCAGTCGTTGTTTACCAGGATGGGCTTCCTGGAGGCCAGGAAGTCCGGATGCGGCGCTATCCTGAACCCGTCAAAACTCCGGTGTTTCAGCATTTTTTCTTCTGCGATCACGGGCTGCACATCATAGGGCTCATCGGTGTGGATGATATCGGTGGGCGGGTGGCAGTGATAGAGGAGGGAGTAATCATTGGAAAAACCCTCTGTCGAAAATAGTTGCTCCGAGTACAGTGTTCCGTCGGGCTTGCGGAACTGCGTATGTCTTTTATGGGGAATGGATCCCAGTGTATGATAGTAAGGCATGATTGACAAATGTTGATGAGAAAATAATGGCACTGACAGCTGCTGTGTTGTTCACGGATGGTATTGGGGGACGACCAGTCTCAGGCCTTCGCGAGCTGCAGGCTCATCATAAGAAAATAATATTTCCAGCCCCGCTTATCGATCCAGTATGTAAAATTCCGGTGAAATGGCATGGCAGTTTCGTTGAAACAAATGTAGTCAATCCGGGGGTGCCCAGTGCTTCGGTGGCGAAAAAAATGCCACAGCGGCGCTGAACGATCTCCCTGTTGAAGCAAATTTCCTTTGTCTTATTTTTACCCATCGCATGACTTCATTATTTACCTCAGGATTGGTTATTCTAAAAAAACGGAAGCTGCTGCTCGCCTTTAGCAGGAACAAACAGGCCTGGTACCTGCCGGGTGGAAAGAGAATGGAAGGAGAGACGGCCGAGGAGGCGCTTTTGCGCAAAATACAGCAAGAGCTGGATCTGACACTCGATCCACAGTCGCTTCGCCACTATATGCATATCTCTGCAAAAGCCTTTGGCGAGAAAAAAGACGTCGTGATGGAACAGGAATGTTTCTGTTATGGAGGGGAGCTCGCCCCCCGGGCGGGTGCGGAAATTGAGGCCCTGCAGTTTTTTGACCGGGATGACTACCGGCGCGAACCCCGGCAGGTGCCCGGGGTTCTCCTGCTCTTGGAACAATTAAAAAAAGACGGCCTGATCGACTAAACTTCCCCAACATGAAACGAATCGGCCTTTTATCCGATACCCATGGTTATCTCGATGAAAATATCTTCCGCCATTTCGAACGCTGTGATGAAATATGGCATGCCGGTGATATCGGCAACGCCGACCTTTCGGAAAAACTGTCCGCCTTCAAACCGCTGCGCGCCGTATACGGCAATATCGACGGATATGATATCCGCAGCATCTACCCGGAAAAACTGCGATGGTCATCGGAAGAAGTAAAAGTATTGATGATGCATATCGGCGGTTACCCGCCCCGTTATAATCCCGCTGCCAAAAAAGAACTCGCGGCCGATCCGCCACAACTCTTTATCTGTGGACATTCCCATATTTTACGGATCATGTTCGACCCGCGGATCAACTGTTTGTTCATGAACCCCGGCGCTGCCGGCAAACATGGCTGGCATAAGATCCGGACCCTGGTCAGGTTCACGGTGGATGGAAAGGAAATCCGGGATTGTGAGGTGGTTGAACTTGGGCTGAGAAATCAAATTTCGTGATGCGGGATGCGGGAAGCAGACGGGGTTTTCTCCGCCTTGTTGAACCGGGGTCTGTCATCTGTCACCGATCAATTCTCCTGTACTTCGTTCCGATATAGTCAATAAAATCCGGTTCCAGTCCCTGGTTGCGGAAAACGAGTTGCATCTGCGCCCGGTGATGTATGGAATGATAGTTTAACTGCAGCGCAATATCCATCAGCCTCGCGGTCCAGCGGGTACCATCGTACCCAATAAATTCAACGTCGTCTGCCAGTTCTGCCTCGGTTTTACTTTCAACCAGGTCCAGCCAGGGTTGCAAACTTTTCTGCCATTCTTTTTCCAGCGCGTCAAGCGGATAAACAGGTTCCCACCAGCTCATCTGTGGCGCTCCCGGGTCCTGCATGATCCGGGCCATCCATTTGTACTGTGAATTGGCGAGATGACTGAAATACCTGATCCCTTCCGCAGGATCAGGCAAGGTTGCCAGCTTTTCAATCATTTTTTTGTTGGCCTGGTCATTGAACAAAAAAGTTGCGATCAGGTATTCTTTCATTTCCATGATGCGTGCAATTTGGTGAATGGATCCCTGGATCAGGTCCGGCGTGTATAAAATTAACAGGAAAACCCTGTACGGGAAATCTTATCACGGGCATTGAAAGGCCGGCCAAAGCTGGGAATGGGATTGGCCCGAAAAAAATTCCTCATTCCTCTGTTTTTTCGTAGCTTTTCTGTCTACTCATTTTCTACACACAAAACAAACTGTCATGTCAACCACGATAAGCCGCAGGAACTGGCTCAGACAAAGTTCCCTGGCAACCCTTGGACTCGG